>CAKZMN010000332.1 GCA_937128575.1 uncultured Alphaproteobacteria bacterium
ATCTCAACAACATCACTATCCGCCGCGAGGTGCGGCGACAAAGGCTCGCTCAATATATAGCGCTCATTTAAAAATTGCTCCGCCGGCAGAGCCGTTAGTTTTTGAACTGTTTTCGTATCAACGCCCCCCTCGATGCCTGATTGAACAGGCTTCCAGTAACAGGCGGGCTCTTCCGCACTATTAAGGGCAAGCATAAGCATGGCTGAGAACACTGTTTTACCAATATCCGTGTCTGTACCTGTTATGACGCATTTGTTGGACATAGGGCGCCCTCCAATTCTTACAAGTTATTGATACGTTAATATAATTTAAGATAGACTGTTTATGAGGGAATTTACAATCCTAATGGGGGGAATATGCCAAATTTTAAGGCAAATTTAATTCGAGAGCGCTTTGTGCTGACCAATAAAAAGGCCAAAAACGAAGAGCCACAACTCGCGCTCGGCAACCGTTTAGAGATTGAATGCCTTGATTCCAAAGGAGAAAACTCCGAAACATTCGTCATTCGCGCACAAAATATTCACACAACCCTGCGCATCGCTGCGCGCATCGCGCGTCAATGGTTTGATCACGGCCATACCAAGAATAGCGGGCCAAATCGTTTTTCCTGGAGCCGAGAATACAAAGAAATTGTCAAAGATTTCGAAGAAAAATGGAACGAAAACTGCTGGGCCTGCATTTATAGGGGTGGAAAAGTCTTATTTGACTCCGAACCACCGGAAAAAGCGCAGCTCTTTCACATTATTGAACAGGTATATGCCTATGATAAGGGCGACTACCAAGATATTGCCCTAGCGGCAGAGAAATTATTCGCCAAAGCCGGAAAACACGTGCAAATCGATTATGACCGCAACATCGCCATGGCGCTATCCGGCTCTTCCGAAGCGGTGAATAATAAAATCACATACAGAGATACAGACGGACGCAACAAAATTGATCTATTTATGCGCCAGAAAGACCTGCGCTACGTTAAGGGCGAAAAAGGTTCCCCTCTTAAATTATCAGAGTGCTTAAGCGTTGCCGCCATTATATTCGAGGGCTATCAGCTAGGCTTCATCGCTGGGCGCACAAACTATTTACTCGCATGCGGACAAACCACACTAGGCGATAAAAATGCGCAACAGGCAGACCACGCCATCAAGCGCGTTATCCGCCTCGATCAATCATTAAAAGATCTAACAACCAAATATCATCTGGCCTTCAAGCCTAAGCCAAATTTCCAGCAAAATATCAGCAAAATTGAAAACTCCTTTCGCGAAAAAGCACGTACATTTTAGTCAAATTGGACTTATGAATATAAATGCTTTAGAAACTCTCCCTACTTTATACGCATAACCCCAGAGAGTTTTAAAAATGAATTTAAGAGAAGAGTTCAAAAAAACAAATAACATTGAATGGTGCCAATCCGTCGCAGAAGAACTAGCGATCAAACTAGAGCAATATGGCATTTATAAAACGAGAACTTTCATCAATCAAAACGACAACACAATCGAGCTGTTGTTCCAAAACAATAATGTCACAGTGAACGGAAGCCCAAATCACGTGACCACAAAAAGAGTGGCTTTAAGCGAACTACATAAATGGGATAAATATTCCGACCCGAAAGCCCATGCACCTGATGATGTATGCATTGAGATGAAATATGTCGAAGATAGCTTAGATAAAAGCACCTTCCGCAATAACAGGATCGATGACCCTAAGGGCATTAAGTTTCTGCGCTATGCGACCAAAGAACTCTTTATAAAAGAAGAAATTATCAAAGAAATTGCACAAGAACTCGGCACCACAATTGAAGAAACACCAGCGCCCAAATCAGACACCTTAGATCTGGACGATATCTCCTAGAGCGTCAACAAAACCTTCTAAGTCGACCAACTTCAAATCAGAGCTAAGTGACAAACGAAGACGCGCCGTGCCTTCCGCAACGGTTGGTGGGCGTATTGCACGAATGTCATAGCCCTTATTTTTAAGAGCTTCAGAAACCTCAACGGCGCGGCCATCATCGCCAATAAGGATAGGCACCACATGCGTGCCTTCCCCGCCCAATTCACCCTGAACATAGCCGCATAAATCAGCCAAATGATCCCTACGTTTTTGACCATCACTAGAGGCTAAAATTTCCAGAGATTTTTGAACCAATAGCGCCTGTAGCGGTGGCGGCGCGGTCGAATAAATAAACCCGCGCGCCGCATTAATCATGTAACTCACAATCTCTTCAGAGCCGCAAACAATGCCGCCCGCAACCCCCATCGCCTTGCCGCATGTATGCAGTGTAATCAAACGCTCATGCTGATAATCCGCGCCCAATCCGCGCCCATCCTCGCCCAAAACGCCGCTTGCATGCGCCTCGTCCAAAATTAAGTAAGCATCATACTCTTTCGCTAAATTCACAAAATCAGAAACCGGCGCTACATCTCCATCCATGGAATATAAAGACTCAACGGCTAGCCAAATATTATGCGCGCCATCACTGCGCGCCTTTTGGATAGCATCTTCAAAAGCGTTCAAATCATTATGCTTAGCCTTAATTGATTTCGCATGAGAGGCCTGAATGCCGTCGCGCGCACTGGCGTGGACCAATTCATCAAAAATAATAACATCATGACGATCCGGCAGCGTCGTAAACAGCGCGTAATTGGCCTGAAAGCCGCTTGAAAAATAAAGAGTCTTCTCGCACTTAAAATAATCAGCCGCAAAAATCTCTAGCGCCTGATGCTCGGCGCAATGCCCGCGCAACAATCGTGACCCCGCAGCGCCAAAATCAATACCAGAATCAATAGCCGCTAAGGCAACCTCACGCAATCTCGGGTGAGAGCGCATACCTAAATAATCATTGGAGGTAAGGTCTAGTCCAGCAGGCAAAGATAACGATCGAAATCGATTTTGCTCTTTAAGCTGCGACAGTTTCTTTTGAAATTTTGTCATTACTCGCGCAGCCGCATCCTCCCGGCTTGTTGCATCCACCGCCCTGCTCGGTCACGGGGCCGTCTTTATATGGCGCTCTGGGTTTAATGCCCAGCTCATCCAAAAGATTAGCGTCAAAGTCTTCTTCTGGATTGGCCGTCGTCAAAAGCTTTTCACCTGTGAAAATCGCATTCGCGCCCGCCATAAAGGCCATAGCTTGCGCTTCTTTTGAAATCGTCAAACGACCAGCGGATAAACGCACCATTGATTTCGGCATTAATATACGCGCAACCGCAATGCATCTAATCCACTCAAAAATATCAAGCGGCTCATTATTCGCCATCGGCGTGCCCTCAACGGGAACCAACATATTAATAGGTACAGATTCGGGCTGCGGATCAAGATTGGCCAGCGTGTGCATCAAACTAATGCGGTCATCTTCCGTCTCACCCAAACCTAAAATACCGCCGCAACATGCAGAAATTCCTGCCTTCGCAACATTTTGCAATGTGTCCAAACGATCCTGATATGTGCGGGTAGTAATAATTTTATCGTAATATTCTTCGGATGTATCAAGGTTATGATTATAGGCCGTAAGACCCGCATCCTTTAGGCGAACGGCTTGCTCTTCATCAAGCATACCAAGCGTCACGCACGCCTCCATGCCCATATCGGAAACGCCTTTAACCATGTCACATACGCGATCAAATGCCTTGCCATTCAAAACACGCGGCCATGCGGCGCCCATGCAAAAACGCGTAGAACCCGAAGCCTTGGCGGCGCGCGCCTGCTCTAAGACTTCATCGGTTTTCATCAAAATTTCTTTTTCAAGATCGGCATTATTATGAATGGACTGCGAACAATATTTGCAATCCTCAAGACAGCCCCCCGTTTTAATAGAAAGCAGCGTACACATCTGCATTTCACCCGCATCGTGGTTGGCGCGGTGAACGCTTGCTGCCTCATAAATCAAATCTAATAAAGGCCTATTATAAAGGGACGATACATCGTCGCGTGATATTGTCTGTGTCATGAGAAAAACCTAAAGCTCTTACCTAATATTGTCAAAACTAAAAACAAAGGGTCTCAAGATAACTCTCAAGACCCTTCACATTTTCTATCCAAGGATAGAGGAGAAACTTAATAATCAGCCGGTCAAAGCGCGGCGCACAACATCAACATCTTGTGCAATTTGCGCATCATCAGCCATCAATTCGTCAATTTTACGAACCGCATGCATCACCGTTGTGTGATCGCGACCGCCAAATTTACGGCCGATTTCCGGTAGCGAGCGAGATGTAAGCTGCTTCGCCAAATACATCGCAACCTGACGCGGGCGGGCAACATTACGGGCGCGGCGCGCAGAATGCATGTCGCTCAAACGAAGATTATAATGCTCGGCGACTTTGCGCTGAATTTCATCAATCGTAATGCGGCGATCATGCGCACGAAGAAGATCTTGAAGAACCTCTTGTGTCGATTCGAGCGTAATTTCCTGCTTTGCAACATCAGCAGGCGCAACGATTCGGTTAAGCGCACCTTCAAGTTCGCGAATATTCGATGTCACCTTAAGAGCCAAAAACTCAAGAACGCTGTCGGGCACATCCGCCTGAAGCTGTTCACGCTTGGCTTGCAAGATGCCAAGACGAAGCTCATATGTTGATGGATGGATATCCGCAACCAAGCCCCAAGCAAGACGTGAACGCAAACGCTCATCTAAACCTGTTAAATCGGACGGCGCTTTATCGGCAGAGATAATAATCTGTTTATTCTGATCAACCAGCGCATTAAATGTGTGGAAGAACTCTTCTTGTGTTGATTCCTTGCCAGAAATGAACTGGATGTCATCAATCATCAAAACATCAACGGAGCGGAAAAGCTCTTTGAAATTCATCGCATCATTGGCACGCAAAGCACGAACAAACTGGTACATGAATTTTTCAGCAGATAAATACATCACTGTTTTTTCTGGCCAGTGTTCTGCCATTTGATGCGCAATCGCATGCATCAAATGTGTTTTACCAAGACCAACGCCGCCATACAGGAACAAAGGATTAAAAGGCACAGCCATAGACTCAACAACACGGCGCGCCGCAGCGTGCGCCAATGCATTGGGCTTACCAACAATGAAACTATCAAATGTAAAGCGCGCATCTAAAGGTGAAGAAATGGAAGCAATTTCACCTTTTTTGTTTTGGTTGGCTTTGGTTGTCTTTGTCTCTTCTTCAACTTCGAAGGGGGTGTCATCAATTGCACCATTTTGCACAACAACAATCTGCAAACGCTTAATTTCTTCGTTGGCTTCGCTGCACATGGACAAGATGCGCTCACCATAATGAGTTTGGATCCAGTCACGCATGAAACGCGTGGGAACAGAAATTTCCATCGTGCCATGATAATAGGCCTGAAGAGTAAGTGGCTTGAGCCAGCTACGGAAAATTGCTTCGCCAAATTCTTGACGCATACTAGAGTGGATTTTTTTCCACTGCGTCATAATTTTCGCCGATGGCGCAAGAGACGCTTCCTGGAATTTAGAATTATCTTGTACAACCGCCACAGTTTTACCCCCGATGTCTGACATATTTCTTACTCTCCACTTCATTGTTTTTTTTAAATTCAATATTCTTATATTTTACACAGCAAAACATATGTCATCATCAACTCGAATTCGGACACAAAACAGGGTTGGCAAACATCAATGATGCTTACCTCTTCTTTTTATTTTAATCTGCTAAATGTTTGGGTGTCTGAGTAACGCAATTCACGATCAATTCGTTCGTGGTTGGACGCTAAGACACCAGCCCCATATATAAGTTGGCTCCCGCCAACAGTTGAAAACAGCGAGAAACCGCCACTTTCAGAACAAACAAGATGATTTACAAAGCTTGAACCAAACTTTTTGAAAAACATATTTGCTTGCGATGGAAATAACCATACACCACAATTTTATCAACTTGCAATAAGATCAAAACAAGAACATCAAAAAAAGAAATATTCGAACCCAATAAATTTAAACCATAAGGCGAAAGACCTAAAAGGTTTCCCTCATAAGCCTAAAGTTTTTAATAATGTTCGTAGTTAAGAATAGAGCGCGAAAAATTAGAACGCTCTGCTAAGGCTTACTTTAAAGCTTTAATTCTTGAAGACAGGCGTGACAATTTACGCGCTGCTGTATTTTTATGTAGCAAGCCTTTAGACACGCCTCTTTGAATTTCAGGCTGGGCAGCTCTAAGCGCCTCTTTAGCATCAGCGGCATCGCCAGAAGAAATTGATGTTTCAATTTTTTTCAGGACATTCATTGATGAAGATCTCCGAATGAAGGCCCCTGCTCAAATTCCAGCAGGGGCTGATGATAAATGATTAGTCCAGGTTAGGCCAGGTTTTGGGTGTATAACCAAAACCGAATGGTCCTTCCATTTCGCGCCACTGGGCAAATTTCTTTCTGAATTCCATCTGAGACTTAACCACTTTTTTAAACATGGGATGGTTTTTTGCAATCTTTTCCGTCTGGGCATTCACCAGTTTTTCGACTCTTTCCAAGTCCTTGAGCGGGTATTTATTAATCTTGATCCCT
>CAKZMN010000333.1 GCA_937128575.1 uncultured Alphaproteobacteria bacterium
AAGATGCCCGGATCTTGCACAACACCTGGCGCACGTTCAAGCAATAGCGCAAACGCCAAGCCTTGCAACGCTGCAATCAAGATTGTTAGATAACGTGTGTTTTGTGTAATAACGCGCTTTCCAGCCTCGCCTTCTTTTTTCAGCCACTGTGCAACAGTTGCTTCGCTAACGGATTCACCAAGTGTAGGGACTTTAATTTCTGCCATTTTTATCTCGTTCGTTTTTGGTTAAAACAGGTAGGACTTAATTACGCGCAAACGCGCCCAAATGCAAGGGGTTAAGCGATTAAAAGTGCGACCAGCCGGTATGTTTCATATCAAGCTTCGCGCCCGCTTCATCATATATAGACACGCCGCCCTCACCCGCTTCAAACGCGCCAATCACAAACGCTCCCGGAAAATGTTGAACATCCTCCGGCGAGGCGGCAAGCAACAACTGATAATCATCACCGCCCGCAATAAGCTCTTCCGCGCTTAACCGCCCGTCCTCAATCAATTTATTGCCTGATTTGGAAAACAGCGCATCACTCATCTCAACGCGCGCGCCAACCTTTGATGCGCGGCATATATGCGCCAAATCTGCAGGCAACCCGTCAGAAATATCAATCGCCGCATGTGCATACGCCTGCACCGCGCCCAACAAATCAAAGCGTGGTAAGGGCTTCAAGTACGCCTTCACAACATTGGCGTTAAAACAATTATCCAGCTCCCCCCGTAGGGCCTTAAGCCCAATATACGCATCCCCAATCGGCCCCGTCAGCAGCAGCGCATCACCAGCTTTCGCGCCAGATCGCTTAACCGCCGCGCCCTTATTCACCAGCCCCATAACCGTAACCGAAAGGGACAAAGCGCCGTTAATCGATGTGGTATCACCGCCCGCGCAAAACACGTCAAATTCCTTCTGATCCTCAAGCAACGCCGCAGTAAAACCCGTCAGCCATTTTACATCCGGCGGCGCGGGAAACGCAATCGACAACTGATAACAATAAGGGCGCGCGCCCATCGCCGCCAAATCAGATAGCGCGCAGCGCAGCGCTTTATGCGCAATATCGCCCGGCGCGGCGTCCTCCAAAAAATGCGTGCCCGCATTCAGCGTGTCCGTCGACACCACCAGTTCCTGACCATCGGGCACAGACAACACCGCCGCATCATCAAGCAGCGCCAGCGCCTCCC
>CAKZMN010000334.1 GCA_937128575.1 uncultured Alphaproteobacteria bacterium
TATTAATTACTGGTGGTAATATAAAAACAATTGAAGAGGATTATTTAATTAGAGCAAGTAATCGTTCTTATTATGGTATCGAGCTTCAGAATTTAATTGTTAGAACAGAAACAAACGGTACAATAATTCGTTTAAAAGATATTGCAGAAGTTAGAGATACTTGGTCTGAAACACCAGACAGATTGTATTATAATGGAAATTTAGCAATAGATATTACTGTTAGTAATACTAATAATGAAGATTTAATTTCATCAGCAGATAAAATTAAAGAATACATACATCAATACAATCAGGAAAACCAGAATGTACAATTAAGTGTAACTAGCGATAGGAGTTTAACCTTAAACGGAAGAACTAAATTATTAATAGAAAATGGTGTTGTTGGTATTCTTTTAGTTTTATTCTTTTTAGCATTGTTCTTAAACTTACGTTTAGCAATTTGGGTAGCATTTGGTTTGCCAATTGCATTTTTCGGAATGTTCATTTTTGCAGCTCAATTTAATGTTACCATAAATGTATTATCGCTTTTTGGCAGGGGTAAATCATCAAACATTTATATATACCTCACATATTCTTGACTATTTGCTCTAACTTACATTATATATGAACCGTTCCCTTAATTTTAAAGGTTTTAAACCGTTGATCCAAGGAACGGGATCGGGCGCCAAATCTGTATTTCGCGCTCAATAGAACACTCAAGGAGATTAAAATGGCTACTGCCCGTAAAGAACAACCTAGCGCACTATTAATGCCAAAAGCTAGCGCTGTATGGTTGATTGAAAACACAGCATTGAGCTTCCGCCAGATTGCTGATTTCGTGACTTTGACTGAGATCGAAGTTGAGGCACTTGCGAATGAAGAAATTGGGCGCGGCCTTGTTGGGCGCCACCCCGTTGAAAATAACGAACTGACGCAGGAAGAGCTTGATCGCTGTGAAGCGGATCCGGATGCGCGCTTGGTTCAATCCAAGACAGACTTGCCCACGGTTAAATCACGCGCCAAAGGCCCGCGCTATACCCCCGTATCAAAGCGCGGTGATAAGCCCGATGCGATTGCGTTTATTGTGAAGAACAACCCAGAGATTAGCGATGCGCAAATTTGTAAGTTGATCGGTACAACAAAGCCAACCATCAATAACGTACGTGAGCGCACACACCCGAACACGCCAAATATTCGTCCGCGCCACCCTGCGGATTTGGGTCTTTGTACATATCAGGAATTTGAAAAGGCCGTTGATAAGGGCTTGAAAGCCGCAGGTAAAGATCCTGAAGCGATTAGAGCGCAGCGCCTTGCTGATCAGCAGAAGAAAAATGAAGAAAGCGCCAAAGAAAGCGAAGAAGAAAACCAAAGCCGCAGCGGCGGATTTGATTTCTCAAACTTCATGCCTGAAGCAGGCGGCGGTTTCCAAACAAATAATGATGAGTAAGTACACTTAGTTGCTCAGTCAGAATGCAAAACGGCCAAGCTTAAATGCTTGGCCGTTTTTTTATTAGAAGCGCGTGTTTTAGTAATTAAATCAGGATGCTCTACTGATATTCTGAATTTCTTCCTTAACCTGAAGTTTTTGCTTTTTTAACTGTGTGAGGTAAAAATCGGCGGTTGCCGGGCTTTTTTGCGCTTCTTTGATCTGCATCTTATATAGCGCGTGCTTACTTCTTAGTGATTCCAAACGTGTTAGAGGGGCTGAGTCGGTTCCACGGTATGGCATGGCATTCTCCTTCGCTTGAGTTTCAAATTTTTACTACTAATGAATGGAATTACTTTACCACTGAAATTAGCCAAAGAAAAATTATTTCAAAAAAATGTCTTCAAACAGAAGATTCTTACTTTTATTCAAAGGGGTTATGCCCTCAATTTTTTGACGCTTATTTTTGAGTTTGAAGCTTTAGTTTTGGCATTTTAACCTTCAGTGATTCGCAACCGCATCTTTTTATGATACCCCGCGCCGCCTTAATACAGGATTAATATGGGGGCGTTTTAAAGCTTAAATTCTACGCCCTGCGCCAATGGTAGGGCGCTGCTGTAATTGGTGGTTTGTGTTTGGCGCCGCATATAGGCTTTCCAAGAGTCAGAGCCGCTTTCACGACCTCCACCGGTTTCCTTTTCACCGCCAAATGCGCCGCCAATTTCGGCGCCGCTTGTACCAATATTCACATTGGCAATGCCGCAATCACTGCCGGTGGCGGAGGTAAAGCGTTCCGCCTCGCGCACGTCATTGGTGAAGACGGCAGAGGATAGCCCCTGCGGCACAGCATTTTGCATTTCGATGGCGTTTTCTAAATCTGTGTATTTGAATACGTACAAAATGGGTGCGAAAGTTTCGTGGCGCACAATATCAGTTTGCTCGTTCATTTCTATGATTGTTGGCTGAACGTAGTGACCGCCGCTTGGTACATTTTCGTCTGCTCGTGCGCCGCCCGCCAGTATCTTACCGCCCTGCTCCACAGCTTTGGCAATTGAGTTTTCGAAGTCCGCCACAGCGTCCGCATCGACCAAGGGCCCGACATGGTTTGCACCGTCTGTTGGGTCGCCGATTTTTAGTTGTCCGTATCCAGCAACAAGCTTTGCAACAAACTCATCGTAGATATCAGCGTGAATAATAACGCGGCGCGTGGTTGTGCAGCGCTGGCCCGCTGTGCCGACTGCGCCGAAGGCCACGCCCGTAAGCGCCAAATCTTGATCTGCGGATGGGGCAACGATAATTGCATTGTTACCGCCGAGCTCAAGGATAGCCTTACCGAAGCGCGCGGCGACAACCTTGCCGACCTCCCTACCCATACGGGTGGAGCCTGTGGCGCTGATGAGGGGGAATGCGTCATGGTTTACCATGGCCTCCCCAATGTCGCGCCCGCCCATTAGAATTTGAGAGAGATGATCTGGCGCATCGTGACCAACGACCTTAAATTCCTCAACGGCGCGGTCAAATAAATTTTGGCAGGCCAGCGCAGTTAATGGTGTTTTCTCAGATGGTTTCCACACAACCGGATCGCCGCAGGCAAGGGCGATTGCCGCATTCCATGACCATACAGCCACAGGAAAGTTGAAAGCGGAGATAATGCCAACGGGACCTAGGGGTTGCCAGACTTCGCGCATGTGATGTTGCGGGCGTTCAGAAGCAATGGTTAGGCCATAAAGCTGGCGCGAGAGACCGACAGCGAAGTCGCAGATGTCGATCATCTCCTGAACCTCGCCCATCCCCTCCGTCAGGGATTTACCGCATTCTAAGGTTACGAGCGTGCCTAGGGCTTGCTTGTTTTCACGTAGTTGGTTGCCAAGCAGACGAACAAATTCGCCGCGAATGGGCGCGGGGATTTGACGCCATTCCTTGAAAGCCTTTTGCGCATTTTCGGCAATGATATCGACATCAGACAATTTATGCTGCTGCGCTTTGCCCAAGCTTTGTCCGTCAATGGGAGAGAAGGATTCGAGATCTCCATTTAAACTGGTTAAACCAAGAGCATTTAATGTTGTTACGTGATCACTCATATAGCGTGGCCCCTCTTATAAAAATCCAGCATTAGTTTTTAGAAATTCAATTTCTTCGGCGGTACTTTCGCGGCCCAACACTTCGTTACGGTGTGGGAAGCGATTGAATTTTTCAATCGGTGTGTAATGACGCTCCGCATACATGAAGCCGGTTGGGTTGTCGTCTTTCATTGCGCCATATAGCTCAACGGAGCGCTTTTGATCGTTCAAATTCTCGCTGTGCTGGAATGGGATATATAGAAAACCGCGCTTTACGGGATCTAACACCTGATCAAAGCCCTTGTGTAGCGCTTGTTTGGCGACCAATAGCGCCTTCTCATCTGTGGCTAGGGATTGCGGCGTTCCGCGGTAAACATGGCGCGGGAATTGATCCAGCAAAAGTACAAGCGCCAAACAGCCATCGACATCGACCGACCATGTATTACATAGACCATCATCAGCCATTTCCAACGTTGTGCCGAAGCGATCTTTGATCGCCTCATCAAGGGCGGGATTGTTTTGGAACCATTGTTGGGGAGCGGTTTCTTCAAACCAGAAATGAATGATTTCTTGTCTCGTATCGCGCATATAAATAAAGCCTTACGTGGTTGAAATTTATTCTTCCGTATCAGTAAAGACTTTATTGAGCTTAATCTCAACCCTGCGGGCCATCCAAGACAGAATTATAGCGGGTATAAAGGGGAAAAGGATAATAACAATGACGAATGGGTTTTGAAAATCTTGCCAGAAGCTGCCGCTTGAATGTTGCGCGTACATGTAAGAAAACAAGAAGAAGCCAATAATGGCAAACAGCAAACCAGTTGCCTTATATAGCTTGGCTTTCATTAGGAGTTTTTTGGCTTCGATCTTATTAATAACGTGACTTTCTTAATTGCGTTTAACAGCGGCTTAACCGCTTTGAGCCTTTAAGTATAAACGGCATTAATATAAGGAACAATTAATGCCGCTCAATTCGTTATTAATGTATGTCTTTCCAGATTTTCTTTTTCACGCCGTACATGACGCCAGAAAATACGATCAGGAAGATCAGAACCGCTATACCTGTGCGCTTGCGCGTTTCAAGATATGGATCCGCCGCCCAAACAAGGAAGTTGGTCACATCTTTTGAATACTGGCTGACGGTTTCAGGAGTGCCGTCTTCGTAGGCTACGATGCCGTCGGATAGTGGCGCCGCCATCGCAATAACGTGACCGGGCATATATTTATTCCAGTGCTGGCCTTCCATAAGCTCTACACCGTGCTCTGGCTCTCCATAGCCCGTAAGTATTGCATACAGGTAATTAGGGCCGTTATGACGAGCCTTTGTGATTAGAGACAAATCAGGGGGAAGCGCGCCGTTATTAAGCGCCTTTGCGGCCTTGTCATTGGGATATGGTGATACGAATTTGTCGCTAGGACGCGCGGGACGATCAAACATTTCACCATCTTCGTTCGGGCCATCCGTCACGGTGTATTCAACCGCAATATTTTTAACCTGATCCTCGGTATAACCCAAATCAACCAAGTTACGATATGCCACACGTTTTAGAGAGTGACATGCGGAACATACTTCGCGGTAGACCTTAAGCCCGCGCTGCATAGCGGCTTTGTCAAACTGGCCCGTTATGCCATCAAAGTGCCAATGTTGATGCGGCGCGTGTGGCGCGTCACCAGCCGCAAATGATGATGGGGCAAATCCGATAATTAGCCCTAGAGCCATCAAAGATAAGATTGTTTTTTTCATCGTATTATTCTCTTTCTTATCCCTTTAATTAATCCAGAACCGATTCATGAATACTTGGTGGTAAGTCGCGGCCTTTTTCGAATTTGCTGAGCCACGGTAAAATCGCCAAGAAAAAGCCGTAGTAATAGCCTGTTGCGAGCAAGCCTAGAAGGCTAAGCGGTATAGGGCCGACCATGGCATCCGCGCCTTGTGAACCGACATAACCTAGGAACACAAAGTTCACCACAAAGATCAGCAAGAAGGTTTTAAATAGCGGACGGTAACGCGCGCTGCGGATTGGGTGGGTATCTAACCACGGCAAAACAAACAACAGAGCAATTGAACCAAACATCGTGATAACGCCGCCCAGCTTGGCAGAGATAATCGTTATGTCCGTGAAGGGAATGCCAATATCAAAGGTGATGGCACGCAGCATGGCGTAGAACGGTAGGAAGTACCATTCGGGCACAATATGCGCAGGCGTTACCAATGGATCTGCCGGGATGTAGTTATCTGGGTGGCCTAAATAATCCGGTGCATAAAACACGAAGAATGCGTAAATCGTGATGAATACGAGCAAGCCAAATGTGTCCTTCATTGTGTAATAAGGATGGAATGGCAGTGTGTCTTTTTTCGTTTTTGGTTCAATGCCCGCAGGGTTGTTCGAGCCCGTCACGTGCAGCGCCCAAACATGTAAGAACACCACAGCGCAGATTAAGAACGGCATTAGATAATGCAGCGCAAAGAAGCGGTTAAGCGTTGGGTTATCAACCGAGAACCCGCCCCACAGAAGCGTCACAATAGATTCCCCAACAAACGGAATGGCGGAGAACAAATTGGTAATCACGGTCGCGCCCCAATAGCTCATCTGTCCCCAAGGCAGCACGTAGCCCATAAATGCGGTGGCCATCATAAGGAGGAAAATAACAACGCCGAGTATCCAAAGGATTTCGCGCGGCTGTTTGTATGATCCGTAATACAGGCTACGGAACATATGAATGAAGACGGCAATAAAGAAGAATGAGGCGCCATTCATATGTATGTAGCGAATGAGCCAACCTGAATTTACGTCACGCATGATGCGCTCCACGCTGTCGAAGGCGTAGTCAACATGGGCGGTGTAGCTCATGGCGAGGATAATTCCGCTGACGATCATTGTGATCAGCATGAACATGGCAATTGCGCCGAAGTTCCAAAAGTAGTTGAAATTCTTTGGCGTTGGAAAAACACCATATTCCTTGTTCAACATCGTAAAGATGGGAAGGCGGGAATCAATCCATTCTATTGTAGGATTATCAAATTTTTCACGTGGGCCGCTTGCCATTATTTTAACCTCTTATCCGATTTTAATTGCGGTGTCGCTTGTAAATACATAGTCCGGTACAGCCAAGTTTTTAGGAGCTGGCCCCTTACGAATGCGCCCTGACGTATCATAGTGAGAACCATGACAGGGGCAGAACCATCCGCCGTACTCACCTCTTGGCTCCGTTGATTTTTGTCCTGTGGGTACGCAACCAAGGTGCGTACAAATACCGACAAGCACCAGCCATTCTGGCTTTTGCACGCGATCTTCGTCTGTTTGTTTATCACTCAGCGCTGCCACATCCACATCGCGCGCTTCTTCTATTTCTTTTTCGCTGCGGCGACGTATGAATACCGGCTTGCCGCGCCACATAACGGTGATTGATTGACCCACAAGCAAAGGAGACAAATCAACCTCGGTCGTGGCAAGAGCCAATGTGTCTTTTGCGGGGTTAAGCGAGTTTATCAGTGGCCATGCCACAGACGCCGCACCAACCGCGCCAAATGCGCCTGCTGTTAGCTGCAGAAAGTCTCTGCGTGTTTCGCCTTTTTTGCCGTTGCTCTTTGGGGTCTTTGTTTTTGTTGCCATGTTTATTATCTTCTTTGAAAATATCTATCTGTGAGACAAGACTTTGTACTTATCTCTTTATAAATGATCAAGCCTTCTATATCTACTCTTCTGAAAGAAATATATAATTTTCCACAAAACAAATATATTGGCCGTATAGATATGCTTAAAATTGCGCTTTTTCAACCCGATATACCACAGAATGTGGGCGCTATGATTCGTTTGGCCGCATGCACGGGCGTGGAGCTGGATATCATTGAACCATGCGGGTTTCCGTGGAATGATCGTAAGATCAAACAGAGCGCGATGGATTATTTAGAGCATGTAGATATTACGCGCCATGCCTGCTGGGAAGAGTTCAAAGCCCATAATGAAGGCCGCAGAATTATTTTAATGACGACCAAAACTGAAGATAGTTATACAAATTTTACATTTAATGATGGTGATATTTTACTGGCGGGACAGGAAAGCACCGGCGCGCCAGAGCATATTCACGCGCAATGTCATGCCAGGCTAACTATACCAATGTTTTCGAATATGAGATCACTTAATATTGTGAATGCCACATCAATAGAAAAACATATAACTGCGGACTTCAAATTAGACTTTGAATATACGGTCAT
>CAKZMN010000335.1 GCA_937128575.1 uncultured Alphaproteobacteria bacterium
TGCAGGCTCTGGAGACTTCAACAATGATGGCATTGATGATGTTATTATTGGGGCTCTGCTTGCAGAACAAGATGGCAATAGTAATCGAGGCGAAACCTACATCATCTACGGCCCAATAAATGATTCTGGAGAAATTAAATCATATGCAGTAGAAACTGTTGAAAATAAAGATGGTGAACTTTATCATTCCATTAAGAGAAGTTTCTCCGCCGTTGATGCACTATCATATTCGCAAATGGGAAGTGGTTTAAGATTTAGTGGAAATATTGTTGGAGAACTAAGAAATGAAATGTTCAATGATAACAATACACTGTATAATAATTTAGCATTATCACTTAATGCTGAAACTGGAGATTGGAAGTTTAGGGGGTATGGATATTTTACATCTGAGGAAAAAGATAATTTACAGCCACAGAATAGATATTCTGCTTCAGTGTCAAGCAGTTGGTTAAATCTTCGTGGTGGCGATAGTTATCCTCGATATAATAATTTGCTGCTTAATGGAAAAGCGCGAAAACAAATTTGAAAAATTAATCACGGTGCTTCCTGCTCTTGCCTATGACAGAATAAATTCATGCCAGTGTGGCAGACTATATTCATATGTATCCATCACCGTATTCCAAACGGCGACGTTGCTAAACCTGTTCTCATATGATCCACCATTACGCATGCCGCCAGGGCGCACCGCAATTTGTCCTTCGATATTACGAAGTGTGGCCTCTGTTTCTTTGCCCTCATACCAATATTTCCATTCATCTTCTGAGAGTAGCGGGCGAGAGCGCTCCGGGTTGGAAATGTAATAACCCTGACGCGCAATGAATGCACCCGGCCAGCCAGATAACCACCAATTCATATATTTATAAGCCGCATCTTTTACGTGCCCTTCGGTTTTTGAAGATAGACACATCACGCCGTGCCAAGCTCTATAGCCTTCTTTTGGCGCGGCATAAACAATAGGAACATCCTGCCCGTTTAACGACGAAACTGCGGGAGAGAACATGCTGCCAATGACGGCGCGACCACTAGTGAAATAATCAACCGATTCAGGTACTGAGTTCCAAAGGCCGCTAAAATGCCCATTTTGCTTAAGCTCGATCATGATGTTAAACAGCTGATCAACTTCTGCGCGGGTCATGTTGCCGATATCTTTAAACGTCATTAACCCCTTGGCCTGCGCCGCCAGCGCGGCATCAAACATGCCAATTGTTGGTGCATTAACCAAAGCAACTTTGCCTTTATATTGTTCATCAAACAACCAGGCCCAACTTTCAGTTTCATAAGGGATGCCGCGTTCGATTGAGTTGGTGTTATAGCCAAAAGAATCTGTGTTATGCACGTAAGGTAAGAAGCTGATTTGATCAGTTTTATTGGGCCCGATTGTACCATCTGATTGCACGTATAATAATTTATGCGGGGCGTCGCCAGCACCAATCTTTGCGCCTGGTATGACTTCACCGGTTTTGGTCAGGTTATTAACTTCGCCCCAATATTTCAGACGATCCGTATCGATAGGTTGAATGGCGTTGGCTCGCCACAACACATTCATGCTGTCCGACCATTGTTCATAAAGATCAAAAGAGGAGGGATCGCTTGTCGCTTTTTGCAATACTTCTGCACTACCACCAGGTTCAAAAATAAGATCAATATCTAAATCTTTTTGCGCCTGTATACGGAGCTCTTCTTGCAGGGTAACATGCGTACCCAAAACGCGAAGCTTCGGACGGTTTTGCGCGTGAACAAATGGCGCTTTCACCGCCATGGTGGCGCCGACGGCAAAAATGGATGATTTTTTGATAAATTGTCTTCGGGTCAAAGACCGTATTTTTGAAAACATATGCCAAGCCTATAAATTTTTTAAAGAGTTTTTAGTCTAACGCGATAATTTCTATACCAAATGGCGCGTAATCACGCGCGACTAACCTGAAAAATTTTGCTTAAGGATATTGAAAAAATCATTACCCATTAACTGTGACTTAGGCACCACATTATTCGCACCCAGCTTCAAACATTCTGAAACGGTTCCATCGGATACCATGCCGCTAACAACAATAATGGGAACATTTTTATCAATTTTACGAATATCTTCCACCGTGCGTGGGCCAAACCCATCAGGTAAGTTAAGGTCTAACAAAACCAGATCAAATTTATGCTTCGCATAAGCTTTATGAACGGCTTTTAAACTGCGCACGGGCATAACCACACAATCTGGCCAAAGGCTCTTAACCTTTTTACGCGCCAAAACCAAATCTGGAGCATCATCTTCGACAATTAATACGCTTTTAGGCGATGCCTGTGCATTGTCTTCAAAGCTGATATCGTCGCTCATTGTAAAATTCCTTTTTGTTACATCAGGTTATCTTATAATGTAACATAGATATAATTTTTCTTATTTCTTTACTACCATAGATGGTACGGTTGTGTGCATCGTAATGCAAAGAAAGTTTAATTAATAAATGAAAAAGATCTTACTGATAGACGATGAAATTGAAGTGCAAGCTTGGATTTCCGACTTTTTAAGAAATAACGGCATGCATGTAGAAGCGTACGCCAATGGCGCGCAGGCGGGCAAAAAGCTGCGCGAAGAAAAGTTCGATTTGATTATCACGGATCTTAATATGCCCGAAGAAGATGGCGTAAGTGTGATTTTTAAAGTCAAAAATGTCTTAAGAGAGAACAGAAAAACACCAATCATCGTCATAACAGGCACTGTGCCAGACGAAAGCACGCGTTTATTGATGAGTGATTTAAAGAAGTTGGAAATCGAAGTGCTGAACAAACCATTCACACCAGAAGAGTTGCTCGAAAGTGTTTGCGCCGCCTTTGGTATAAGCGCGTCAGAAGTTGGTGATCTTTTACCTGACTAGGGGGAGGGCTTTGATAGAACCTCTTCAACAAGCGTTTGAAGATCGTTCATTTCAAAGGGTTTTGCCAAAACGCCGTCTGCCCCTAATTTTTTTGCTGTATTCAGAACATCCACGCGTCCAAAACGCCCGCCGCCTGACATCGCAATAATTTTAATCTCTTCCATCTGTCTGCGGATATCAACGATCGTGCTGATTCCTTCTTTTTCTGGCATTAAAATATCAGTAATCATAAGAGCCGGTTTTTTATTCCCAATCATTGCTATGGCGACATTACCGTTTTTGGCCTGCGTTACTAAATACCCTAAAGACGATAAAAATTCGCAAATTGCTGAACGTAAATCGTGGTCATCCTCAACAACTAATATATGCGCGCGCTCTTCCATATGTGCCTGCCAATTATTTCAGCGCGTCTTTGATCTTTGAGATCAAAGCTTGCGGTTGATAAGGTTTTGCCAAAACGGGATAATCGCTCAACAGCTCCATGTCAGGCACGGCCTCTGCGGCGTGCCCGCTGGTGAATAACAGCTTTATAGTTGGCTTAATGACCTGCATGCGCGCCGCCGCTTGCACTCCGTTCATTTCACCAGGCATGGCGATGTCGGTGAAAACCAAGTCGATATCGTCGCCGCATTGAGCGATAATATCTAAGGCTTCTTGCCCATCTTCAGCTTCAACCACATTATACCCGGCCTCAACCAACAACATCTTGGTTAAAAGACGAATTTCTGCCTCGTCTTCAACGACGAGAATGGTGTGTGATATATCAGATTTTGATGCTGGCTTGTCATTAGATTCTTGGTCTTCAGAACCTTCAATAGTTTGTTCGGCAGACGAAGCAGGGAAATATAAATGGAAGGTCGTGCCCTGATTTTTTTGACTCTCCACTTCAATCGCGCCGTTGGAATCTGTGACAAAGCCGTAAACCATGCTGAGGCCGAGGCCGGTTCCTTTCCCAACATCCTTGGTCGTGAAAAAGGGGTCAAATACTCGGCTTATCACCTCATCATCGATGCCGTCTCCCGTATCTGTAATAGATAGCTTCACATATGAGCCTGCTGAAATTTTAAGAACCGTCGCCAGCTTATCATTGATGTTGGTGTTACACGTCTTCAAGGTCAATTTTCCGCCATCAAGCATCACATCACGGGCGTTGGCGGCTATATTAATAATCGCATTTTCAAGCTGGCTGGGGTCAACATCAATATGTTCAAGATCATCCCCCAGATCAGTATTCAAATTGACGAAATCCCCAAGTGTGCGCTCTAACAAATCTTTGAAATCATTTATTAAATCGTTGATATCAAGCGTAACTGGCTCTAGGCTTTTTTGTCTGGCAAACACCATGAGGCGCTTAACTAAATCCGCGCCGCGCCGGGTTGTTTTTTGAATAACTTTGGTTTTTTCAATGCACAATTCTGCATCAACTTCTTCTTTTTGTAGTAAGGAAATCAGCAGGGCGGCATTACCAAAAGTGATCGTCAGCAAGTTATTAAAATCATGCGCAATACCGCTTGTTAACTTCCCGATGGCATCCATTTTTTGAGAAAGCTCAATGAAGGCTTTTGCTTCATTGTGGCTGGTTTTGAGATCGAATGACTCCCGCGCTTTCGTAATCGCAATATAGAGCGCGTCGCTCGATATATTTTCTTTGATGATATAATCTTGCGCCCCCAAACGAATGGCCTCAATGGCGATCACTTCGCTGCCCTTGCCGGTTAACATTACTGTGGGGCATGGGCCAAGCTCTGTCTCTTCGTTATATATTTCTTTGAGTATATGTATGCCGTCCATATCCGACATCATATAGTCAATAAATACGCAGTCCCAATCCGTGTGCCTGCTCAGTAATTCTAAGGCTTCTGCGCCGCTTGAGGCTTCAACAATATTAAGATCTGTACTGCGTGCAAGTAAATTGCGCTTAATAATGGCACGATCCGCAGGATCATCATCAATAACCAGTATTTTAAGAGGTGACGGCGCAGATTGTGAAATTGTGTAAATCCTTCGAATGCGGTTGTTTAAACAGACAATGATTCAATCATACGGTTTATTGAAACGAAAGTAACATCTTTTTCTTTCATCCTTATGCTTGCCATTTTCGGGAATATTCAGTAAGAATGACGAAATATTGGAATATTTATAGGGGTATAGCTCAGTTGGTAGAGCGACGGTCTCCAAAACCGTAGGTCCCGGGTTCAAGTCCTGGTGCCCCTGCCATTCAGTCTGCCAATCCATCCGTTACAACGAATACTGCCGCTGAAGCCCAGCGTGTACCCCGTCAGCGTTAGTGCCTGATTGTTAAGGTGATGATTTTGAGTGATTTCTATTGCTTTATCAGAGAAAAGTTAGCGTTTGTCTGACACCACCATATTTGTTTCTCGTTGACTCCTTTGTAGAAAAACTTCTTAATATCCTTGTTTATTATAAGGTTTTTGTTTTTTGAAAGGGGTTTTCCGTGGCTCGTATTTTGATTTTGGCGCTGTCTCTGTTTGTTTTCATCGCTTCGCCGTCTTGGGCGGATACAACGAGCAACCCCAGTCATAAGGGGTATGTAAAGAAAACAGACAGTAAAGGATTTTCTGTTTTGGAACCGGCTCAATGGAAGCCCTACACATCCAAATGTTCAAACTGTAAACCGATTGTAGAATCATATAATGCCGCAATGCAGAGCTTGTTTGATGCAAAAACGTCACTGAAGTCTTTAACAAAACTCGAAGAAGGACTTAATGACTGGAATGAAGACCCGGCAAGGTACGATTATTTGGTGGGAGAAGGAGGCAAGGGTGTCGGCAACGAAAAATTATTGTCAGTGATGCTTGGTCTTAGAGAAGATATGCAAGCCATAGTTAAAGAAAAAACAGCTTTTGAACAACTCATAACAAACTTGAGCATGACAACGAGAGATCTGCGTGGACAGATCAGCGTATGTGAAGAGCAATGCTCACTTCCTCCAGAAGAGTCAAAAATAATTGGTAGTCTGGGAACGCCCCCTGAAAACAAGGTGCCTGCACTACCCTTTGATTGGGCTGGGCCATATAAAGCTGTGTGTGAAAAATGTGAGGCTTTAGCAAAGCGCCTGAATGATTTACCTGCGCTAGCGTTGCAAAACTTGACGGAAATGGACGCGCAGATGGTCAAAGAAGCCAGCTTGAAAATTGATATTATGTATCTTCGAATGATGAGTTTTCAACGTGTAGGTGACACAAAGGATGCTAAAAAAAGAAAAGCAGATGCTGATAAAATTGAAAAAATGCAGAAAGAAATCGATGCAATTCAAACGCATTTGAAGCGTTTGCAAAATGATTATAAAGCGATCAAAAATAATTTCACAGAAACGCTGGGCGCATACAATAAATGCATTCAAACTTGTCAGGGTAAAAAAGAGCCTATCAAAGAACCCATCAAGACCGGCTGTGTGTTCCCGGAAAACCGTCCGGCTATTGCGATTGGGCCGAATGACCAATTTGGTTCCGGTAAGGCGCTGAGCGATAAAATCGAAGGACAAGCCAAAGGGGTCGCCATGGGTGCGCTGAACGGCTTGCTTGGTGGCTCGGGGGTTAGTCTTGGCGGCGGTGGTTCCAAGAGTAAAGAGCCTAAAACCGACAAAGACCCAACGTCTGGTAAGTTCACATCTGTGTCTGCTGGCGGCACGGATCTTGATATCCGCGCTGGCTTTACCAACGAAGGTTTGGTGGTGAGCACGGAGATTGATGACACGCCGGGCGATGGAACATTCCATGCGCAGTGGCTGGAAGATGGTGCGGGGACAATCTATCTTCCCACGCGCTATTTACTCATTGATATATACCGTGATTGGAAGCTCTCTGTTTGGTGGACGTATGATCGCTGGGTGAATGGTGATCATGTTGAGCATGATGAAGGGGATTCACTCACTGTCGGTACAGACTATATCGGTACTTTGGCTTTCTTTGAAGGTGCAAAGGGTATAGCCAACAGCATTTGGAATTCCATGGGTTTTGATACGGCTGTGAAGGGTGTGAAGCATCTTGGTGCGTTCTTTGATGTGCCCCCCGCTGCTTTTGAGGGCCCTTGTCCGCTCCAATT
>CAKZMN010000336.1 GCA_937128575.1 uncultured Alphaproteobacteria bacterium
AGTTCATCCATGCTGTTGGTTGGGCCATAGCATCGGCCATAAAGGGTGATACAAAAATCGCCTCGGCCTGGATTGGTGAAGGAGCGGCGGCGGAAAACGATTTCCACTCGGCACTGGTCAACGCGTCCGTCTACAAGCCGCCCGTCATTCTCAACGTCGTCAACAATCAATGGGCAATATCATCATTCCGGCGCAATATCCGGCGCACCAACTTGCCAGAGGTTGGAAAGAAGTGAATGCGGCGCACATGACTACCTCCCATATCTTCATTCATCAACGACAAGCCTTTACGCGTAATATATTCGCGCGCAAAAATGTAATTTTTCGTACCGCGATCATCGTCATAACCGGGCACTTGAGAACCACCAATTAAGCGAACGCGAACGCGGTTCTTGGCCGCGCCGTGGCGCTTCAAATGACCAATGCAATCCACGATTGGCTGAAATGCCTTATCCAGCAGCTTCGGATCAGCGCGATCAAAATGCGGAAACGCCGCCAATAATTCATCAGAAAGCAAGACATAGCCAGCGGCGCCAAAATGCAGCACCTCATCGTAAATGGATAAAATAACGCCAGAACCAACAGAGGCCACAATCATCTCTTGATCAGAGTCGCTAAACACGGTCTCGCCCGGCTTTAAATGAACTGGTTTTTCTTCAAAAGCAGAATTAAAAAATTCTTCATGGTCGGCAATGCTGCGGCGTTCTTGGTTACTCATCTGTTTTTCCTGCTTTTGTAAATCGTCATTCACACTTATTAGTTTATCAAAGACTTCACCTTTGCGCGAATTAAAGCGCTAAAACACCCCACATCTTGCCAATAACCATGGAGGACAGCCAGATGAATTTTGCGCCCTGCGCTAGGCAACCTCTCCATAATCGCGTGATCAACCGCTAGCCCTTTGATCTTAGAGTAAATATCTGATTTCACGAATAAAAAAGATTTTTCGTGGCGACCACCTTCAAAGCAGCGTAGGCATAAGTCATATATGTCCGGCTCAAATTTTTTCAAGGCCGCCAAATAATCACGTGGACGCATCATGAACATGCCCGTATTCCAAAAACAGCGCCCATCCGCGATCAAATCCTTAGCAAGCGGGCGATCCGGCTTTTCAATAAAACGGCGAACATTGCCCCCCTCATCAATTTGAATATAGCCATAGCGCGCATCAGGCGCGCGAGCAGGAACGCCGAGAATAGCAGCCCCGCTGCTGCCGCTCTTAAGCGCTTCATAGGCCAGAGCCGCAGCGCTGTGAAATTGCGCCGGATCATGGATATAATGATCACTCGGCATAATCAGCATAGGCTTATTTTCATCGCGCAATAACAAAGCAGCAAGCGCAATGGCAGGCGCGGTTGATCGACCAGCAGGTTCACAAATCACATGCCCACCCGCACCAAGAGCATCAAGATCGGCGCGCGCGCGCTCAGCATAATCACGATGAACAATAACAACCGGATCCCCCATGGGCCGGCTGCGCAAAACCGTGTCTTGCAAAAGCGATTGATTGGAAAATAATTTTAAAAAGGGCTTCGGTCTTTTGACATTTGTGATGGGGCGCAGACGCGTGCCCTGCCCGCCTGCCAAAATAACGGGCGTCACATCACGCAGCATCGCGCTGCCCCGCCCCGCGCCTAAACGCTTCATAGGCAAGCGATAAACCCGTCTCTAAATCCATGCGCGGCGACCAATTTTTATTTTGAATACGAGACGTATCTAATAATTTCTCAAAGACTCCATCAGGTTTGGTTTCATCAAAAACCAGCGCGCCATCGAAACCAACCACGCTCGCAATCTTATGCGCCAAGTCTTT
>CAKZMN010000337.1 GCA_937128575.1 uncultured Alphaproteobacteria bacterium
TCTGGCTATGGCGCCGCTTAATTTATGGTTTGCGCTGTTTGTGACGCTGGGCGTTTTATATGCGTGCGTGGCGCGGGCGGAGAATAAAAAGCAGAGCTTTGCCTATGGCTGGCTGTTTGGTTTTGGTTATTTTCTGGTTGGATTGTTCTGGATTCAGAATGCGCTGCTGGTTGAAGGTAATCCTTATGCGTGGGCTTGGCCTTTGGCGGTTTGCGGCTTGCCGTTTTTGCTGGCCTTCTTTTACGGTTTTGCGACATTGTTTGCCGCGCGCATTTCCAATTTAAAAACCATTTCAGGTTATGTGGCCTTTGCGGCGTCGCTTGCGTTGTTTGAATGGTTGCGCGGACACATATTCACTGGGTTTCCTTGGAATTTGATGGGGTATAGCTGGATTGAAATTCTGCCCGTTATTCAAATCACATCGGTTGGCAGTATCTATACATTGACGTGGCTTACTATTTTATGGGGCGGGGTTGGTGGATTTATATTTGTTCAAGATGGTGGTTTTAAAAGCAGGATTATTCTTCCCGTTATTTTTCTTGTTAGCTTTGCTGGTGTTTATGGTTATGGGGCGCAGCGTTTGTCGAATTATACGCCGACCTATCATGACAATGTGAATATCAAGATTATTCAGCCCAATATCGCCCAACATGAAAAATGGGACGGCACAAAAATGGCCGCGCATTTCTTTAAGCATATTCGCCTATCCTATCCCGATGATGCGGCAGATAAATTCACCTATATAATATGGCCGGAAACGGCGCTTAGTTATTTATACGCACAAGATAAAACATCGATGGGTGTTTTGGGGCAAATGCTGTCTAGCTATGACCAAGGTGCGGTTTTGATTACGGGGATGCTGCGCCGCCTGCCCGATGTTGCTGGATATGCCAATTCAATTGTGATGATTGATGAGAATGGTATTATTTCTAATGCCTATGATAAAAGTCATTTGGTGCCGTTTGGCGAATATATCCCGTTTCAAAAATGGATACCGCTTGAGACTGTCTCACGCTTTTCTGGGTTTATCGAAGGTACAGGGCCGCAGAGTTTTGAGGCACCGCAAAGTTTACGCTACAGCCCGCTTATTTGTTACGAATCTATATTTTCAGGCAAAGCGATCAGCCCGCGGGAAGATGCGCCCGACTTTATTGTGAACGCAACCAACGATGGGTGGTATGGATTTAGCGCCGCGCCGCATCAACATTTCACCCAAACAATATTTCGAGCCGTTGAAGAAGGTGTGCCGCTTGTACGATCTGCTAATACTGGCATATCGGGTTTAATTGGCCCGATGGGCCGCATTATTGCCAAAACGGGTTTATTCACAGACGCTTCAGACACCGTCCCCCTCCCCAAAAAATTGGTTTCTGAGCCAAAATCCGCGACAATAAAAGCCTTTATTTTTATGCTGTTAATCGCCGCTTCACTAAGCGTGCAGGCCATAAATCGTTTTTTAAAAAACGTATAGACTGCCATTTTAATCACACCTAATACTTAAGATTAGTTGCATACCTTGGTATACATAGAGTATTCATATCATCGTGTGGGAACAGAGTAACTGTTCTGCCATTGCGTGCGAATGTATTTGCACATAGTGGCGGCATTAAGGAATGTAATGACTAAATCAACTGAGAAAAGAAAAACAAAGGGCACAGCTAGCACTATTGATGTCCATGTTGGCAAAAGATTACAGGTACGGCGCTCACTCCTAGGTTGGAGCCAAGAAAAACTTGGCGCAGCTATTGGCCTGACCTTTCAGCAAATTCAAAAATACGAAAAGGGCATGAATAGAATTAGCGCTGGACGTCTTTTGGAGTTCAGCAGAATTTTGACTGTCCCTGTGCAATATTTCTATGACAATCTGGAAGGCAGCAACGCTAACAAAGCGCAAGGTCTATCCGATAACGAACAAGAAGCTTTTGCCGGTAATGACGTGATGCAGGAAAAGGAAACGATTGACCTTATTCGTGTTTATTATTCGATTGATGATCCTGAATTACGCAAAGATGCGGTTAAATTCATGAAATCGATTGCTAAAGCCGGACAAAAATAGAAAATCTCTCTTATTTGCTCTTGAACAGCCTATTGCGAAAGATTAGGCTAAAAATCTTTAGTTCGCACCACTGAGAGAAGAGAAGTGAAATTTTATGGCTGATTTAGCAATGACCGTTGATACAGATACTGAGAACAAGCAATCGCACAACCTTAAAGATTACGTATTCACTAGTGAGTCCGTGTCTGAGGGGCATCCTGATAAAATTTGTGACCGCATTTCGGACGCTATTCTAGATTTATATATGAAGCATGATCCGCAATCGCGCGTGGCTTGTGAGACGCTAACGACGACAGATAGTGTTGTGATCGCCGGTGAAGTGCGCGGGCCAGAGGCCATTACCAAAGACATGATTGAGGGCGCAGCGCGCCAAGCGATTAAAGATATTGGTTATGCCCAAGAAGGTTTTAATTGGGAAACTGTTGATATTGATATCAAGCTGCACAAGCAATCTGTTGATATTGCACAAGGCGTTGACGCCGGAACGGGCGTTGATACAAATGAAGGCGCAGGCGACCAAGGCATTATGTTTGGTTATGCATGCCGCGAGACGGATGTTCTCATGCCCGCCGCGATCCATTATTCACACTCCATCTTGAAATCATTGGCTGATGCGCGTCACTCTGGCGCGGCGCAAGGCATTGAGCCCGATTCAAAGTCTCAAGTTAGCTTAGAGTATCGTGACGATAAGCCTGTGCGCGCGACATCGGTTGTGGTTTCCACGCAGCATGCCGAGGGCATGACACAAGAAGAAGTCAAAGAGATTGTTCGCCCGCACGTTGAAGCGGTTCTGCCGGAGGGCTTCATGCCGCCGGAAGAAGAGTTCTATGTGAACCCAACAGGCCGCTTTGTTATTGGTGGACCAGTTGGTGATGCGGGCCTTACGGGACGTAAGATTATTGTTGATACCTATGGTGGCTCTGCCCCGCATGGCGGCGGCGCGTTTTCTGGTAAAGACCCCACGAAGGTTGACCGCAGCGCGGCCTATGCGGCGCGTTATTTGGCCAAAAACATTGTTGGCGCAGGTTATGCGGATGGCTGCACTATTCAGCTGGCTTATGCAATTGGCGTGTCCAAGCCGCTTGGCTTCTATGTGAACACACATGAAACAGGCAGCGTACCCGAAGCGGTATTGATTGATGCGATTAACAAGCTGGTTGATCTAAGCCCGCGCGGCATTCGTGAGCATCTGCAGATGAACAAGCCGATCTATCAGCGCACGGCGGCCTATGGTCACTTTGGCCGCGAACCGGATGCGGATGGCGGATTCAGCTGGGAAAAGACCGATCTGGTCGAGGCGCTGAAAAAGGCGGTCTGAAGCGTCTTTTGCAAAGATATTTTGAACGGGCTGCCCCAGAGGGCGGCCCGTTTTTCGTTCGGCGCACGAATCCGTGAAATTTCGGGGGTTTCCCGGCCTGCCTGCGGATGTTCTAGTGCCGCCAATCAGACCGAGGAGGCCCGCCATGATTTTCTATGACTGCTCAACCGCTCCGAACCCGCGCCGCGCCCGGATGTTCATTGCCGAAAAAGGGCTTGATATTGAAACCATTGATATCAG
Organism: uncultured Alphaproteobacteria bacterium; assembly: GCA_937128575.1. Lineage (GTDB taxonomy): Bacteria > Pseudomonadota > Alphaproteobacteria > Micavibrionales > Micavibrionaceae > JAGRKE01. The sequence continues at coordinate 3,615 of CAKZMN010000337.1, forward strand.
CATTGCAAATAATGAGCAGCGTTCAGATGAATTTCTAAAGGTAAACCCGCTCGCCACCCTGCCGGTTCTGATCACCGACGAGCAGGTCACTATTATCGAAAACGTCGCCATCGCCACATATCTCGAAGCCCGCTTTCCCGTGCGCGTAACAAATTTTGAAATCTTGCGCGGCTCTGGCGGGCGAGGCAAATGGTCGGCAGGTGATGGCGTGAAGCGGGCCATAGAATTCTTAGAGCCAATGCAGCTCTCTATTTTGTCCGGCAATCGTAATGTGCCCGCCTTTGGCATGGATGGCGGCGCGCCGGGACGGCTGGGCGCTAATCGCGTGCGCAGGGCGGATGGCGACATTGAAATCTTAAAAGGCTGCGATAGTACGGACATGAAAGTGGGCGATATATTCGAAATC
>CAKZMN010000338.1 GCA_937128575.1 uncultured Alphaproteobacteria bacterium
ATGATATTGGATGCGGATAAGGAGGGGTTCTTGCGCTCCAAAACTTCTCTGGTGCAGACCATTGGCCGCGCGGCGCGTAACCTAGAGGGGAAGGCGATCCTCTATGCGGATAAGATAACCGACAGCATGCAATATGCGATTGACGAGACCAATCGCCGCCGCGCCAAGCAGGAAGCGCATAACAAAGAGCACGGCATCACGCCCGAAAGCATCAAGAAGAATTTGAGTAGTGTTCTGGATAAAGCCTTTGAACAGGGCGAGGATGCCAGCACAAAAATCGCCGCAGACAGCGCCGCTGCCGAGTTTATTCATGATCCGAAGGGCATGCAGAAATATATCGATACGCTACGTAAGGAAATGCATGCCGCCGCCAGCAACCTAGAATTCGAAACCGCCGCGAAACTGCGCGATGAAATCAAGAAGCTTGAAGATGCGGGGTTGGGGCTTTAGGTTTTGAATTATTAATTTATTTGACATATTCTTATATTTTTGCTTTATAGAAGGCTCAGAAAAAGGGCTGTGTAATGAGTATAATTTCAAACAATTTAAAAGACCTCAAAAATGCTGTGCTTGATTTGGTTTTGCACACCAAGATTGAGATTGTAGCTGTAGGGCTCGTTCTCGGTGGAGCCAGTTCCAAAATCATTTATGACCATTATAAAGAGCTAGGTGCAAAGAACCCTGTGGCCTTTTCTGAAGAAGAGCGCATTACCCGTCATTTCAATAAGTTAGGGCAGGATGTTCCGCCTCTTACCGCCTATTACTCTGCAATCAATAATGTCCCGATGAAGGTTCTTGAGGCCGCAAATAATGGTTATGATTACCGTGGCGGCGATCTGGAGGGGTTTGCCAGTGAATTAGAGCCTACAGTTGATCCTGGATTGCGCATTCATAAACAATTATCTGAATATTCTGCTCAAATTAATCAATTAGCCGGTGATGCTTTGCACGCAACAAAAGATTTGTTGGCGGCGGAGCGTGACTTGGTTGTTGTTGCCAAGGCCTTTGATAAGGCATGGGATGATGATCACGATGATGTTTATCATACTGAATTTTATGACGTGGAAGATTGTACTACGGATAGCGAAGGCAATCAGGATTGCGTTACTCGCACGGAAACGCGCGAGGTCTATGATTACACCATTCATACGTATGATTATGATGAAAAATACGGAGCGGCCGCCAATCGCTTGCTCGCGGATTTTGTGTCTAAATATCCAGAGCTGAATATTGAGGAAGAGCTATATACCGCGAAAATGACTGGTGCGGACAACGAATATGCGATTGATAGAAGCTTGGAGCTTAAAACGGGCGTTTCATCGCGCGAGCCGAATGAATATTTGGCGATTGTTAATCATTGGGCGCATGGATCAAACTTGGCGAAATATCGCCCGCAGATTAATGCGGCTTATTCTAACCTGAAGGTTAAAAATTCACAGTGGGGCAAGGCATGGCGCACAGCGCAGAGCGATCGCTACACAACTTATAGTCACTCTGATAGTGGCCCGAAAGAGTTTCAAATCGCAGAAGCGGCCTTTAGTTATGCGAGGAGCATTGTTCGTAATTCCAAAAACATAACAACTGGCATTAAATTTTCGAAAAAGGCTGTGCCAGAGATTGAAAGGCTCAGTCGTGAGTTTATTGCTGTGACGCTGGATGGTAAGGATGGCGACGCAAATCAAATCAAGAGCGACTTAATGGAGTTGTCTAGAGAGTTGTATGACAAGAATATTGAGGATGGTTTGGAGCTTGATCCGAATGAGTGGGGCAAGGCTATTTTGTTTGGTCTGTTGGCTACGCTCGCAAGCATTGGAGCGGGCGCGGGCGTTGATTTTGCAATTGATAATAACCGTACTATTCGCAGTAAGGTTGAAGACATGATTGATGACGATCATCATCACTTTAATCATAGTTAAGAGATGTTATTAAGCGAAAGTGATTTTTCTTAAAACTTATCGTTTTGGAGTTTTGCGTGGTTGTTGGCGAAGAAGAGGGCTTGGGCTCTTAGTTCTGTTAGGGATTCTTCGTCGTTTGTGGATTCTTCCGCTTTTACGGCTTCTTGGACGTGCGCTACGTCCAATACTTCGTATATATCGCCGCTATCGATCATGTGCTTTATCACGGGCTCTACGTCTTTATAACCGGAGAGTAGGGGGTCGACGCCGTATCTCATTTTACTGAAGTTGAGCATATACACCGCCGCGGTTACTTCTTCGCGGGTGTATCTGGTGTCTTGTGTGTGTAGGTTAAAATATAGGCGCTGGATCTCGCGGGCAAAATCCCGCGCAGTGTCCTCTAGGGTGTAGTCTCTAGCTATATAATTGTAGATGAATGCATCATACTTTGCTTTCAAGTCTGCCTTTTTAGGGACATGCTTGTTCACAAATGCGTTAAATTTTTCTTTTATTTTAAAAGCCATGTGTTTTCATAACAAATATTTGTTCATAGGGCAAGTTAAATGCGTAATAAAAAAGCGACCCCCCGCAGGAGACCGCTTTTAGAATTATTTATGAAGAAGCGCTAAATTAAGCTACTTTTTTCAGGTTTTGAGCGGACTCTTTACCTTTTTCTTCTTGGATTTCGTATTCAACTGTCTCGCCTTCGACCAAGTTGCCGATGCCTGAGCGTTCAACAGCGCTGATGTGTACAAACACGTCTTTGCCGCCTTCTGCTGGTTCGATGAAGCCGAAGCCTTTTGTTGGGTTAAACCATTTTACTGTTCCGGTTGCCATGAAATATCTCCTTATGTGCAATTCCGTTAATGCCCTTCCGCAACCGCGCGGCGGGGCTTTTTGCTTGATTTAGGTTTGGGCTGCAAATGCGGCCTTATGCCCGGTAACGTTAATCAAACAGGTCTTTACTAAAGGGGAAAATTCCAGGCCCAGTATCTCTCGACGGGAGCCGTCTTTAAAAAAGTCGTGTCGTAATAATCGTCGTATCTCAAACTTAAAGCTATTCATGCCAGAAAAAGCGCTGCGGGTCAATCTTAATAGGGGATTTGGGCGTAAGCGCGGGGGGGGGGAGCGCGCTTAAACGATGCGCATTTCCTGCGGTGGATCGTTAGGGCTTTCCGCCTGGCGCTTTTTTAGTATTGTTAGGATATCGAAGTTATCAGTTTGATTTAAAACAAGGCCTTCGTTTTCTAAAGCGTCGAGCTGTTGCTGAATGTGCGCAGGGAGCCATCCGGTTTGTGTGTGGATATAGTTAATGCGAGGGCTGTAGGATCCCTCAATGTCCATGTTGGCGTTTTCGGGCTTTTCGGATGTAACAAATAGCCTGTTAAAAAATTTTCCTAAGCTCATAATTTTTCTCCCTTGTGTGTTTTCATAACATTAAATAAAGGGGTGCGTCAAGGAAAGCCAGGGTTGTGTATTTTGGTGCTTAGGGCCACTTTTTTTTGATAGGGAATCGGTTCATAGTGTTTTTCATGAATAAATTTATTTTTACTGCTGCTGCTTTGCTTCTTGCCTCGCCTGCCTTTGCGCAGGATAGCGTTATTCGCATTATTGGTGATGATGGTAGCGTGCAAGAGCTGGATTTGGCCACGCCGCGTCCGCGCCTTGACCCTATTGTTGATGGCGCGCCGCGCGATGTTGAGCCAGAGGTAACAGTTGAGGCACCTGTTGCGCAGCCTTCTGAGGAGGCGTTGAAAGCGCCAGCGGCTGAAGTTGTTGAAGAGGTGAAGACCGTTATTGAGCCCAAAGCCGAGCCAGCGCCGAAGGCCGCCACCAAGGCAAAGCCCAAAGCTAAGCCGGTTAAGGCGAAGAAGCAGG
>CAKZMN010000339.1 GCA_937128575.1 uncultured Alphaproteobacteria bacterium
GAACTCACAGCGACACATATCGCCAAACAAGACATCGTTATTACGACCGCCGTTATTCCAGGACGAAAAGACCCTGTTCTTGGAAGCAAAGCCATGTTGGACACGATGCGTCCGGGTTCAGTTCTTATCGATCTTGCCGTAGAACGCGGCGGGAATGTCGAAGGCGCCAAGCCAGGCGAAATCGTTACGACAGAAAATGGTGTCCACATTGTGGGTCACTTAAACTGGCCGTCCCGTATGGCCGCTGACGCGTCCAATATGTTCGCCCGAAATATCAAAAACTTCCTACCGCTCGTAACAGCGGAAGACGGATCTTATGCTCCAGACTGGGAAGACGAAATCATCAAAGGTTGCGCCCTCACAAAAGACGGCGAAATAGTGCACGAGAGGCTCTTATAATGTCAGCTGTTCTCATTATGGCAGGCGGAGCGGCGGTTTCGCCTCTCGTCTTTCAACTCGCGATTTTCGTTATGGCGATTTTCGTCGGTTATTACGTTGTTTGGTCTGTAACACCTGCGCTTCATACGCCGCTCATGGCCGTTACCAACGCCATTTCATCGGTTATTATTGTTGGCGCCGTGATCGCACTTGGCGCGGCGGACGCATCTGGCTTTTCTAAGTTTCTAGCTTTTTTAGGCGTGACACTAGCCTCTGTTAATATTTTTGGCGGCTTCATTATCACGCGCCGTATGCTGCACATGTTTAAGAAAAAGGATTAAGCCGCAATGGAAAATTTCGCAGCTCTCATATATGTCATTTCATCTGTCTTATTCATCCTCGCCTTGCGCGGATTGTCACACCCAGAAACAGCGCGCCAAGGTTTGAACTTCGGTATCGCTGGCATGGCGCTGGCTATCTTCACTACCTTATTGCTGCCCAATGTTGGCGGTTATTTTTGGATTGTTATTGCCATAGCGCTCGGCGGCGGCATCGGTACAGTTATTGCGAACAAGATTGAAATGACCGCATTACCACAATTAATGGCAGCCTTTCACTCTTTGGTTGGTCTTTCTGCGGTATTCGTGGCAGCCGCCGCGTTCCACAACCCCGAGTCTTTTGGCATTGGAACGCAAGATGATATTCACTTGGTTTCGTTGATTGAAATGTCCATCGGCCTTGCGATTGGGGCGATTACCTTTACAGGGTCGTTGATTGCATGGGGTAAATTGCAGGGTACTATTTCAGGAAAACCCGTTACGTTTGGCGGCCAGCATGCCCTTAATGCGGCGCTTGGTGTTTTGCTTATATTGCTCATCATCATTCTGTGTGCTGGCGAGAGCGCAGTTATCTTCTGGATGATTGCTTTGCTTGCTCTATCTCTTGGTGTTTTGATGATCATTCCAATTGGCGGCGCCGATATGCCCGTTATTGTTTCTATGCTTAACTCCTATTCTGGTTGGGCAGCCGCGGGGATCGGCTTTACGCTTCACAACAACCTGCTTATTATTACAGGCGCGCTTGTTGGCGCCTCTGGCGCTATTTTGTCTTAGATTATGTGTAAAGGCATGAACCATTCTATCCTTTCAGTATTGCTTGGTGGTTTTGGCGGCGAACAATATAGCGACGCCGCGCATGATTACGGCGACCGCACTGCCAAAATTGGTGCTGCCGATGATGCGGCGTACATCATGAAGAACGCCTCTAAAGTTATTATCGTCCCGGGTTATGGTATGGCTGTTGCGCAAGCTCAACATGCTTTGCGCGAGATGGGCGACATCCTCAAAAAAGAAGGCGTTGATGTTAAATATGCCATTCACCCTGTTGCTGGGCGCATGCCCGGGCACATGAATGTTTTATTGGCGGAAGCCAACGTGCCTTATGACGAGGTGTTTGAAATGGAAGATATTAATCGTGAATTTGCGCAAGCCGATGTTGCTTATGTTATTGGCGCAAACGATATTACTAATCCTTCAGCGAAAACCGACACCTCTTCACCAATTTACGGTATGCCTGTTTTAGATGTAGAAAAGGCCAAAACGGTTTTGTTTGTTAAGCGATCAATGGGCTCTGGTTACGCAGGTATTGATAACCCTCTATTTTTCGAAGACAACACGATGATGTTGCTCAGTGATGCAAAAGCAATGACAGAGAACATCATCAAGGCTTTGGAATAAAGCCCGAAAGCATGAGCGCCCAAACAGATACAAGCATTGATAATCTCGAGGAACGTTTTTGCGAACCCGAAGGATGGCGCTGGGGAACCCTTAAGCGTCAAGATCGACAAATACGATATGGTGTTTCTTTTCCTAAAGACTCCACGCCAGATGCAATTGTTGTGTGCTTGCCTGGCCTAAGTGAGTTTGGTGAAAAGTACTTTGAGCTCGCGCGTGACTTAAATGCGCGCAACATGGCCTTTTGGGTTTTGGACTGGACCGGGCATGGAAAATCCACGCGCTATTTTGATAAACACCCACAGAAACGACACTCCAGAGGCTTTCAAAATGATGTAGATGATCTGCACGCGCTTTATCTTGATTACATCAAGCATTCAAGCGTTCACCCCGATGTGGGGCGCATTCCACGTGCTATGCTTGCCCATTCCATGGGCGGCAATATAGGGCTGCATTATCTACAGCAGCATCCAGAAACGTTTGATTGCGCTTTTTTCTCTGCGCCTATGTTTGGCCTAAAGGTTTTCTCCGCGCTGCCCAATTTTATATCGACAGGCATACTTGGGATCATGAATTTATTTTATGATACGAATTACGCGCCCGGACAGTTTGATTGGCATGAAAATGCGCGGTCGGAAAATAGTAAAAACATATTTTCAAACGACGAAACGAGAAGCACTCTTCACCATAGCTGGTGCTCCGCTAAACCAGAGCTTCGGACAGGCGGCGTTACATGGCGCTGGCTTTATGAAGCGGCAAAATCTTGTACCAAGTTGCAGGATAAAAAACTCATCAAAACCATACAAACGCATTGTGTTGTCGCGCTGGCCGAGCATGAAGATTTGGTAGATAATCGCGCTACGCGCAAAATTGCAAAGAACTTACCTAACGCTGAGCTGCTTGAATTCCCAGGATCGCGCCATGAGTTATTAATGGAACAGGACAAATACAGAGCACCCTTATTAAACAGCTTTCAGAAACTGGTTAAGGACCGCATAATTGATAACCCAGAAGCCTTGAAAACCTTTTAATAACAGGGCAAAGTAGAAGCATAGTATTTTGTCAGGAGATTTAGATAAAAATGGATAATGTAGCCGAAGATAAAATCCGTTTAAGCGACCGTATTCTTTCCGCTTTAGAACTTGCTTTAGAGCAAGATGATCTGAAGATTGCAGAGACCCTTACGCGCGCGCTAGAGCTCTCTATGACCCGTAATACTGGTGGTGGTGAGTTTATAGAAAGACGCGATTATCCACCCCAAATAGAGCGGGCAATGGACAAGCTTTATGATCTACGCGACAAGCAAGACGCTGTTTAGGTAACCATTTCCAGCCACTCATCTTCGCTCAATGTATTCACACCCAACTCCTTGGCTTTCTTGAGCTTTGATCCCGCATCTTCTCCCGCGATCACATAATCGGTTTTCTTTGATACAGATCCAGATACTTTAGCGCCCAAGCTTTCCGCTTTTGCCTTGGCTTCTTGGCGAGACATTTTAGAAAGCGTGCCTGTAAACACCACGACCTTACCCGCTACGGGACTATCGCTTTCTTGCGGCAATTCATAAGGCTGGATTTGCAGCTCGGCCTCTAATTTATCAAGCACCTCTGCATTATGCATTTTTGAGAAAAAGGCGATTAAGTCATTTGCAACGGCTGGGCCAATATCTTCAATATCCGTTAAATCTGCATAAGCTTCACTTTCATGGTCTTGGCCTTCTAGAGCAGCTTGTTTTAGGCTTTTTAAACTCCCATATCTTCCTGCTAAACGTTTTGCAGTTGCCTCTCCGACTTGACGAATACCTAGCGCGTAAATAAAGCGGTTAAAAGTAATGCTGCGCTTTTCATTAATTGAAGAAAATAAGTTTTTCTCAGATAGATCGCCCCACCCTTCACGCGCCCTTATCGGCGTTAAGCTACCTTTGTTACGCTCTTCCAAAGTGAAAATATCTGCGGGAGTTTTTATTAAACCCTCTTCATAAAATTGCTCAATAATTTTACTGCCTAGCCCCTCAATATCGAAGGCTAATCGAGACACAAAATGCTTTAAACGCTCAACCGCTTGCGCCGGGCAAATTAACCCGCCTGTACAGCGCGTTACAACATCATCACCTTCACGAATGGCGAGAGAGTCACAAGCTGGACATTTATCAGGGAAGATGAAGCGCACCTCATCACCTTTACGCTTATCTTTTAGAACACTCACAATTTGCGGTATTACGTCGCCCGCACGTTGCACCACAACCACGTCCCCTATTTGCACTTCTTTACGTTCGATTTCATCGCGGTTGTGCAGCGTTGCATTTGACACAACAACCCCGCCAACGGTTATAGGCTCCAGGCGGGCAACGGGGGTTAAGGCCCCCGTTCGCCCAACTTGAATATCAATGCCCAATAATTTGGTAACGGCCTGCTCTGCGGGGAATTTATGCGCCGTGGCCCAGCGCGGGGCGCGGGAAACAAACCCTAAACGTTCCTGCCAATCAAGGCGGTTAACCTTGTAAACAATGCCGTCAATTTCGTAATTTAACTCACTGCGCGCCTCAGCGGTGTTTTGATAATTCGCCATGATCCCATCTATAGCCCGACATAATGCATAGGGCGTTTCTGGAATGCCCCATCGGGCGAGGCTTTCTCTAATTTCAACTTGTGTCTGCGCAAAATCATCACTCACCTCACCAAGCGCATAACCGAAGAAATTTAGAGAGCGCGACGCGCTTATGGTCGAATCTAACTGCCGCACACTTCCAGCGGCGGCATTACGGGGGTTGGCATAAGTCTTGGCGTCTTCTGCGACCTGGCGGTTGTTGAGCGCCGCGAAATCCGCGTGGCTCATGTAGACTTCGCCGCGCACCTCCAGCACATCCGGCGCGCCGGTCAGCTGTTGCGGGATATCCGCAATGGTGCGGGCATTGGCGGTGACGTTTTCGCCGATCTGACCATCACCTCGGGTGGCGGCGGAGACCAGTTTGCCCTGTTCATAGCGCAAAGACAGGGAGAGCCCGTCAATTTTCGGTTCAGCCGTATAGGCAATCTCTCCCGGAGCGCCCAGATATTTGCGTACGGATCGGTCGAATTCCCGGACATCTTCGTCATCGAAGGCGTTTGCCAGCGACATCATCCGCACCGCATGGGTGATTTTGCCAAAGCCCTCTGCGGGCGTTGCGCCGACCTGATCCGTCGGGCTGTCGCCGCGTTTGAGCTCGGGAAAGCGTGCCTC
>CAKZMN010000340.1 GCA_937128575.1 uncultured Alphaproteobacteria bacterium
CTTCTTCCGTTTGATGGCGCACCCATCAGACTTCAATGATAATTTCCAGGCGACCTATCCAAAAGAAGCGCTAAAACTAATCAGCGCCTAAATTAAATCATTATCTATTTACTCCCGCAGATATAATGCTGCGGGGGTAAAATAGGCTTGTACTTATCCCCCGCGCCCCTTAAGCTGAAAGCCATGTTTAAAGCGCCCGACCTCATAGCATTATCCAATAAACTCATCGCCTGGTTCGAGGAATATATCTGGACCATTGATGTGCTCTATGAGGGATTAATCATATTGGTGTCTTTTGTACTCGGTAGCATCGTATACCGCTTCTCAAAGCCACACATCGCAGAGGCCATCGATAATTCAAAGGTGCCCATCCGCGTTAAAAGAATTCTCAACAATCTAAAAAAACTCATTATGCCATCGGCGACGCTATGCATTATGTTCATCGCGGCCATAGTCGGCGGCAGCGAACTGGTCGGTATAGACGTCTCCTTTATTCAGGGTGTCATGAAAGTGTTGTTCGCATGGGTCGTTATTCGCGCCGCCGTGCAATTCATCGCCAATAATCTGGTGCGCAACATTTTTGCGGTCTCCATTTGGATCATCGCCGCCCTAAGTATCTTCGGCATTTTGGACGAAACCACCGCCACGCTCGACGCCTTCGGCTTCAGCCTCGGTAAATTCCGTCTGTCCGCCCTAGCCGTAATTAAGGGCATGCTCTCGCTCTTTATCTTGCTCTATTTGGCATCCTTCGTCTCCACCTTCGCGGAGCGCCGCGTTCTACGCTCCAAAAGCCTAACGCGCTCTTCGCAGGTGCTAATCGCCAAAATCATTCGCATCACACTAATCGTCTTCGCCCTACTTATTGGCGTAACCAGTGCAGGGATAGACCTATCCATCTTCACTGTATTCTCTGGCGCCGTCGGTCTTGGTGTTGGTTTTGGTTTGCAAAAGGTGGTTTCAAACCTGTTTAGCGGCCTGCTGCTTTTGATGGATAAATCAATCGAGCCCGGCGACGTGATCGAGTTGGAAAATAGCGGCACCTTCGGCTGGGTACATCATATGGGCGCGCGCTTTACCGAAATCATCACGCGCGACAATAAATCCTATCTCATTCCGAACGAAGAATTCATCACGCAAAACGTTGTGAACTGGTCACATGGTGACAAGCAAATTCGCCTCGATGTGGATTTCGGCGTGCATTATGAATCTGACCCGCACGAAGTTATCCGCGTATCCAAAGAGGCCGCCAAACGCCCAGAGCGCGTATCCGACACCCCAGCGCCCGTTTGCTGGATCACCGAATTTGGCGATAGCTCAATAAACTTCTCTCTACGTTTCTGGATCAAAGATGCCGAGGCTGGCGTCAGCAACGTCAAGGGACAGGTGCTCCTCGCGCTCTGGGATACCTTCAAAGAACACGACATCCAAATCCCCTATCCGCACCGCGAGGTTTTCGTGCACAAGGTCGACGACACAAAAACGCCGCCCAAAAAACCAAAGAAAACCAAAAAGCCAGAACCGGAAGATATAGAACAAGACGAACAAAACCCCGTCGAAGATCGCATTGAGGAAATGGAAAAAGAAAAAGAACGCAACAAAGCGTCTAAGAACCTATAGAAATTCGTTTGACATAAAAAATAAGTCCCTATAAAACTAAACGCATGACTGCGTATCAATCAAAATTCACACTGAATCACAATTCAGCAAGCGACCTCTTAATCAGCGATTTGCTCATAGGATGGAACGACTTTGAAAAAAGACAAGGGCACCTAGAGTTCTGTGACTTTAATATATCAAAGCACGCAGGCACAAAAAACTACGATAACTACAACGCAATTGAATACGATCTAAAAACAGCATTATCTGCGCCGGACGTCCAGTCATGCCCGATAACCCTTAAGCGATTAGCATCTCTTAAAGAACATTTCCTCATCAGAACCCAGCCAGAAAAAATAGATCTAAGCACGCACTTTTATAAAGCGCTCGGCCATACGCCTGTTTGGATAGACGAAAACCGCGTTAAATATTTAAAAAACATATATAACGAAGCGTGCCGAGATGCTGGCTTGAAAAATAATAATTTTGAACAGCAGCTAAAACAGTACGACAAACAGCTTTTTCCTGATGAAATTGAGCCAGAAATGATGCGGTTTTTTCAAACAAGCAGAAAAGAAATAGAGTCATTGGTCGGCACCAATACAAACTTCAATGTTAAATTCGAAACACAACACGCCCCTCAGGAAACCTGGTATCTATGGATTGGCGGCGAAGGGCGCGACTTTAAAGTATCAATCAACACTCATTTTTACAAAGATGGTATGGCACAATCCGATGCCTTCTTACTGGCAAGCCATGAGCTAACGGGGCATGGTATTTATTACAGCCTCATCGCAGATAGAGTTGAAAACAAAGAAAACCCGATCCATGCAGGCATCACAACGGTCGTAGGGCCAGAAGTATTTGTTGCTGAAGCCGTTGCCGAAATTATGCCCATATATCTCAGCGTTCCCAAAAGCAAAATCGACACAGCCCATGCTGCAAACCAACATCATATAAGAGCAGTGTTAAATAATATGGTTGTGAAAAACCTCAAACATGGGCACGAAGAAGCCAAAAAATACGGCCTAGATAATCTCGATGAAGACTATCACCCTCTTGTCGTCACCCGCAGCGAAGATTTTAAAAACATGAACCCTGTCGATACGTCATACCTATCCGTTTACGGCACCGTGCATTGTAACTTCAGAAGTGCTTTAGACATTATGGGGAAGGAAAAATTTTCAACAGTAATAAAGTCAGCATACGAAAATTATCTTATGCCCGAAGATATAAACACGCTCATGAAAGAAAAGGGCGCGCCACAGCACACCCTTTTCAATACAACTAATCCAGAAATGACTCTTTAATTTAAGCCGCCTGCGCCAATTCCGCAGATAAGCCTTTCTCACCTGCAACCACGGCAGATACCGCCTTCACAACGGCCGCAACGCGCACGGCTGTTTGCACCTGCTCTAGACTAACATCCTGCCCGCGCAATGTTTTTTCATGCGCCATCACACAATATTTACAACCATTCACCGCAGACACGGCCAGAGACCAAAGCTCAAAATCAACCTTGTCCACGCCCGGTTTGCCAATCACATTCATGCGCAGCTTCGCTGGCAACGTGCGGTAATCTTCCATCCAGCCCGTGAATTTGTAATACACATTATTCATCGCCATAATTGCGGCGGCTGATTTCGCGGCGCTCATCGCTTCAGCAGATAAATGCTCGCTCGCGGCGGCTTCTATATTGCTAATAATCTCCGCATTACCCGTCGCCAATGCTGATGCCAAAAACGTGCCCCAAAGCTGCTGCGGGCTTAAGGTTTCATCATTACTCATGCTGGATAAATTAAGTTTGATATCCTTCGCATATTCAGGGATTTGATTTTTTAGTGCTTCGATAGACATGTCATTTTCCTTTCATGTAGATAAAATTCAGGCGGCAAAGCGCTCATTTGTGCTCGCCGCCTGAGTGTAAATTTAGGCCGCTACTGCCATGGCAGAAACGTCAATTGTGTCGCCGCCGGTTGGACGATTACAAGCACATAGCTCATCAGACTGAAGCGCATCTAGAATGCGAAGCGTCTCTTTCGGGTTACGACCAACATTCAGGCCATTCACCGCAACATGCTGGATCTCACCATGTGGATCAACGATATATGTCGCGCGCAATGCAACGCCTGCTTCTACGTGGCGAACGCCAAGACCATCAACCAACGAACCGTTCGTATCGGCAAATGACCACTGATCAAGCTTACTCAGCTCTGGGTGCTCACGTCTCCACGCTAGCTTACAGAATTCATTATCTGTACTACCACCCAATACAACTGCGTCACGATCTGAAAACTCTTCGTTCAATTTCGCAAATTCTACGATTTCTGTCGGGCATACAAATGTGAAATCCTTGGGGTAGAAGAAGATAACTTTCCACTTACCTTCGAAACTTTTTTCTGTGATTTCCTCAAATGCACTTTCGCCATTTTCTTCATGCGTGTTGAAACCGGGCTTAACACCAGTAACTGTGAATTCGGGAAGTTGATCTCCAATACCTAACATTTAAAACTCCATTTTTTGTAATTTTCTGTTTATTAACTGTGATGAAGATGCCGCGATTCACCAATAAAAGCCAACAAGAATTTTAGATAGTTAGTATCGAAAAAATCGATAGTAATTTGCATTTAATATTGATA
>CAKZMN010000341.1 GCA_937128575.1 uncultured Alphaproteobacteria bacterium
TGGATTAAAGGCCGTTGATGAGGCTGGTAATGTGGTTGGGAAAGTGATTGCGGTTGAGAATTTTGGCGCCGGTGATTTACTAGAAATTCGCCCTGTCGATGGTCAGGATTATTACCTACCGATCAATGATCAATATGTGCCGGAAATTAATGTTGAGGAAGGCACCGTGACGACGAGGCCGTTTGAGCTTGGTTAAAGGTCAAACGGGCCCCATAAATCATTGTCATCCAACTCATTCACCGCCAGCATTTCATCAATCATATAAAGTACAAACAAATCCTCAAGAGGGTCATGGCTTACATCATATCCTGGTATGGATTTGCTGATTTGCCGCAGGCTTAACAACTTGTCTGTTACGACGGCCTCCGTTGCATTTTGAATGCTTTTATACGGATATGTTTTTAATTCATCTTTGATAGCTTGAGCGGCCAAAACGCTACATGCACCGCTGCTTTGCTTTACTTCTTGCTCAATTACGCGCAGCAGGTTTTTAAAATGCCCTTGCGTAGGGGCATCATCTTTTAAAACAGTCCAAATATTACGTTTACCATTAAAATTTTGGCTAATGTTTTTAATTCTTTCTTTAAACCCAGTCATAATTTTTCCTATATAACTTCAAATGCAGCTTTAATTTCATTTGTCATTCTAGAATTTTTTTCTGATTTATATAACTGCTTAGCAGAAGCTAGATAAATTCTCCAGCGCCCTTGCGACATGTTGTGAACCTCAATTTTAATATCTGCACCCAATTCATCGAACTCAGGATCTTCGCCTTCTAAACGTTCTCGTCCCAAACGCAGCTCTGCGATTAATTCGATACAATCCCGGCATTCCTGTCCTAACTTCTCAATAGCTTCGGGGCTAGTGTCACCAAAGACAGCCTTTAGCCCTTTATCGAATAGACTTGATATTTTCTTTATGCTCATAGCTTTAACCATTCACTCTATTTTTGAATATGTAAAATATATCAATATGGCCTATATTGCAAGTTTTTGTTGCCGCCGACGCCAAGCTATTGTTTTATGCAGGCCATGAGCTGGCATATTAACATACTGACCCTGTTCCCCGAAATGTTCCCGGGCAGCCTTGATCAATCGCTGAGCGGTAAAGCGCTGGCGCGTGGTGATTGGGGCTATGATGCGATTAACATTCGCGACTTTGGCGAGGGCGTTCATAAAACCGTGGATGACTCCCCCTATGGCGGCGGCGCGGGCATGTTGATGCGCGCGGATGTGGTGGAGCGCGCCCTGCTCTCCATCAAGGCCCCGGGGCGAAAAATATATCTATCACCGCGCGGCACGCCGCTTAACCAGTCATTGGTGAAGGAATTATCAGAAGAAACTGCACTTACGCTTCTTTGCGGACGCTATGAAGGCGTTGATCAGCGGGTTTTGGATGCGCATGAATTTGAAGAGATCAGTATTGGCGATTATGTGCTGTCCGGCGGGGAACCCGCAGCGCTCATTTTAATGGATGCATGTGTGCGGCTTTTACCCGGCGTCATGGGCAATGATGATACGCATGATAATGAGAGCTTCGGCAGCGCCACTGGTGGTTTGTTGGAGTACCCGCACTACACACGCCCAGCCACGTGGGAAAGCGAGACAGGCAAGGCGTTTAGCGTGCCTGACGTGCTGACGCAGGGTAATCATGCGAAGATTGATGAATGGCGCCGCGCCCAGTCAGAAATGCTGACGAAAGAGCGCCGTCCAGATTTGCTGAAAAAATAGCAGTTATTTCTTGTCTTTTCGCAGTAGCGGCGGTATAAAGGCGCAAATTTAGATTAAATCCGTAAAAAATATAAATGATCCGCCGGTTTGATGAATGTTTCATCACACTGATTATCGGGATCAAAAACAAGGAAAAGACCATGAATACAGTAGAAAAATTCGAAGCCAAAGAATTGGCAAAAATTCAAGATAACAAACAGGTTCCCGATTTCGGTCCTGGTGACACGCTTAAGGTAAACGTGAAAGTTAAAGAAGGTACGCGCGAGCGTATTCAGGCCTATGAAGGCGTATGTATTTCACGCACCGGTAGCGGCATCAACGAAAACTTCACTGTGCGCAAAATCAGCCACGGCGAAGGTGTTGAGCGTGTTTTCCCACTTTGGAGCGCCCGTGTGGACAGCCTTGAGCTAGTCCGTCGTGGTAGCGTTCGTCGCGCCAAGCTTTATTACTTGCGCGAGCTACGTGGTAAGAAAGCCCGTATTGCTGAGCGCGTTTCTGGCCACGGCATTG
>CAKZMN010000342.1 GCA_937128575.1 uncultured Alphaproteobacteria bacterium
GATAACTCTCCGCCACGCGAGGTCGCTGTGAAGCATGTGGCGTTGTTTGCGACCCCTGCGACAGTGAGCAGCCGTGCGTTTCAGCGCGAATTGGCGTTTCGCGCGATTGGCGTTGATGTCGAGGCGCAGGCCTGCGGCGGGGTGGTGGATGCGATTGAAGATGGTGCGGACCCAGAGAAGATATTGAATATTAAGGGCTACGCCGAGAAATATCTGGGGTTCAGGATAAAGTTTAATGAGGGTGCAGAGCTGGATTCAGAGACCGATATTGGTACGTCGGATGTTTGGCAATCAATGGTGGCGCAGACGTTGCTTGGGGAGCTGCGCGGGGTTTTGCAGCGCCCGTTTGTGGTGGATATTGATTTTGATGAGAAGTGGGTATTCGTATCCGTGCAGATGATTAATGGGGTTTTGGATGTGACGCTGCCCGGGCGGCGGTTATTTTCCTCCTCTGGTTACATATTCCTGCTTTGGATGGTGGGCACGTCGTTATTGCTGCTCATGATTGCGATTTTGTTTATGCGTAATCAAATTCGTCCCATTCGTAAATTGGCGATTGCCGCAGAGCGTTTTGGTAAAGGGCGCGATGTTTTGTCCTTTCGTCCCTCTGGCGCGCGTGAGGTGCGGCAAGCCTCCGAAGCGTTTCTTGATATGCATAAGCGCATTCGCAGGCAGATAGAGCAGCGCACGGCGATGCTGGCGGGGGTGTCGCATGATTTGCGTACGCCGCTGACGCGATTGAAGCTGCAGATGGAGATGTTGGGCGATGGGCCGGACGTGGATGCGATGAAGGCCGATATTCAGGATATGGAGCGCATGATTGGCGGTTATCTTGATTTTGTACGCGGTGAAGGCGGGGAGGCGTCTGTTTATACGGATGTTAATGCGTTGATTGATCGCGTGGTTATGGCGGCGAAGCGTCAGGACACAGATGTTGAACAGGAGATTGAGGGGCAAATTCACATGACCCTGCGCCCGATGGCGATGGAGCGCTGTTTGACCAACCTCATCAGTAATGCGGGTAAATATGCGGATCATGTATGGGTTAGCGCGCAGGTGAGCGATGAGACGCTTAGTATATATGTGGATGATGATGGGCCGGGCATTGCCGAGGATCAGTTTGAGGACGTGTTTAAGCCGTTCTACCGCGTGGATAGTTCGCGCAATGTTTCAACGGGCGGCGTGGGGCTTGGTTTGCCGATTGTGATGGATATTGTTCATAGTCACGGCGGTAAGGTTTGGTTGGATCGTAGCGCGCGCGGAGGCCTGCGAGTTAGTATTACTATGCCGTTATAGCGACGCGCTTTATTCTAAAGCATTAAAAAAGGCCCTCAAATTCATGAAGGCCTTTTTGTTTATCTGATTTTTAGAAATTGGCGCTGGTTTATTAAGCGGCCTTTTTCTGGGTTTTTTGTGTTTTTTCAAGCGAGTCCTGAATTTCATTCATTGTTGCTGAAATGCGTTTATTGATCAGGCCCGTGGTTTCCATGTTGGACTTGCTTACCATTTCTGAAAGCTCGCTCATGTTTTTCACTGTGCGCTCGTAAATTGATTTAAACGCTTTTGCGTTTTGAGCCATTTTTTCTTCTGGCGTGCCTTCATTAACGAGGCCCTGTGCAAGTGCGGAGTTATCTTCCACCATTTGTGACAAGATTTTAGATTGTCTTTGGGCGATTGCCTGAATGTTTTCCATGGCGAGCTGCTGGGCTTCGGTTAATACCTGCATATTTTTGCGCTGCGTTTCCATGAGTGCCTTCATGTCAAACGGGCTGGTTTGATATTGCTCAAGTACTTTAGAAAAGTCGTTTTGCTGAAAAAAATCAGCGAATGGGTTTTTCTGTGCCATTTTTCTATCCTTTGTTTTTGTGAGGGCGCCTGAAGAATTTATGCTCTTAAAGGCCTTCTATAGAGCCATTTATAATAGCTTTGATATGTGTTTGCAAGAATTTTTTGTGCGCCGCACCATTTTTGAGGGCTTTAACATTTAAAAAACTCTGAAAATTTACCAAGTCTTAATAGCTTTCAGGCATCGTTTATATGGGGAAAATATCGATACGTTCCGTTCGGGAGGTATCAAAAATTCTAAAGAGCTAGCATGACAACAGAAAAAACGATGGAAAATGAAAGGGTTAAGGGAGTGTCTTCGGCAGCAAAGCCGAGGCTGTCTGCGCTTGCCTATCAAATCCTCGTTCTGGCTTTGGGGCTTTTTATCAGTATTTCGATGTTTATGGGTGTGCATAATTATGTGCGCGGCTTGTCTGATGGTGAATATGATCGTATTGGCTTGATGTCGGTTAAGAATATTGCCGGACATTTTTCTGAGCTAGAGGCGGTGATTGGTAGTGTTTCTGGTGCGCTATCGCTAGAGCAGGGCGCGGAGAATTCTAATTTCTCTGCCAATATTGAGCGCTTATTCCCCAATGTTAATCGATTTGACCAAATTCTACGTATATATCAAACGCCCGATCAGAGCTGGCGCGTGGCGAATGTCTATACGCGCGGTGATGATGGTCGCGGCGTTAAGCGTTATGGACTTAATGTTGATCGCGAATTTTTAAGTTATATCCTGAAGAAAGATATTTTGTCTTCTGCGGGGGTGCGGGTTTTGACCGACCTTTCGTTTACGGCGCGCGCTAACCAACCAGATGTGCAGGGCGTTCATTCGGCGCCGTTTGCGCTGGCGATGCCATTGGGCGCTGCGGATGCGGGGCAGTCTTTTGTAATTGCGGTGGCGTCAATGAATAATGTGCTGGATGCGGCGTGGCTGGAGCAGAATAAGGTGATTTCGGAGCTTAGCGTTCGTGAGCTGGCCTCTGGGCATCCGGTCTTTACTATGGTTGGTTCTGCGCGCGGAATTAATTCGCGCAAGGGTAAGGGCCTTACATATGAATTTACGCTAGGCGGTGATCAGTGGGAGGTTGTCTCTCGTTTTGCGCGTCTGCCACAGGCGGCGTTCTTGAGTATTTTACCAATCTTTATGTTGGTTCTTGGTTTTGCCTCTACGGCTTTGGCGGTGCTTTATCTGCGCAGTAAGTTTGATCGCGAGGCCGAGGTTGAGGCCATTGAGGCGCAACTGGCGCGCAAGAACTTGGCGCTTAAAACCGAAGCGGTTGAACGTGCGCGTTTGAACGAGGTTTTAGAAAAATCCACGAATGATCATCGATCCATTATTGATGCGGTGAGTGATGTTATATTTGAAACCAACATCAAGGGTGAGATTGTTTTCTTGAGCGCGCGATGGCGCAAGGTTACGGGCTTTGACCCGGATCAGTCCAAGGGGCTGGATCTGTTTAGTATGCTGCATGCGGATGATCAGGATCGTTTGCGTGATGATTTCCGCCAGCTGGTGGATGGACAAAAACAGAGCTTCCGATCTTTCACGCGTCTTCGCACAGCTAATGGTCGTTTCCGCGCGGTGGAACTTGCCGTTTCTATGATGCGTCGTGATCAGAATAAGAAGTTGCGGGTTGTTGGTACATTTACAGATGTTGAAGAACGCAGGCGGGCC
>CAKZMN010000343.1 GCA_937128575.1 uncultured Alphaproteobacteria bacterium
TCGGTGCGTTCCTTTTGCTCACCCGATTGCTTGTCCTTCCATTTCTCGGAAACGGCTATGCGTAGGTTTGCGATCCGGCCTCCATTTTGGAAGGATTTAACCTCCACATCCGCGCCCAAATTGCCAATAAAGCTGCATTGATTAAGCATTCTGTTTTTCCTTTTTCTGCTTGTCGTGTTTGTCATTGAGCGCCTTTTTCACGCCGTTGAATTTGTCTGCTGGTATTTTGGTGAGGGCGTCTATCTTGTAGGCGGCGCAGATATTCTTCACATTGAAGCCGTAGCCATCAATCATGCCCTGCAATTCGGTTAGCTGCGCATCATCGATATATTCGATCTTTGGGGCCATTTCTTCGCGCAGATCATCAACGTATTTTTGATCGTCAAACTTGCCCAGAAATACATCGGCATTGAAGCCTAATTGCGAGAGCAGTTTTGTTATGCCGTCCGTGGTGGCTTTCTTGCCAGCATCGCTATCCAGACGCCCCTTGTTGTTTTTCCACTCTTCCGAACAGAGCATCGGCCCAACCGTATTGCTGCGCTCACCATGCCAAAGCGTGACTTGCACAAACACCAGATTATCATGGAATATCGGCGGGGTTGCATCATATCCCCAACCGATGCCGATAGGGCCGAATTGCCGCGTGGCTTCCATAATCTGCGAATTGGCATTAACCGCCGTAAAGCCGCCGCGCTGATTGACTTGCTTGGTGTTTTCGGGATTGGTTTTTGATACCGCATCCCAAAGCTTCATATTGTCAGTCATATCGCCCCCTAAAAATTTACAGATTTAAATTTGCGGTGAATTTCCCGCGTCAATGCAACGTCGCTGCGACAATAGCTGCTTATGGTTGTGTGCCTGCCGTCTTTCCAAGCCTGCGCCACCATTGAGCCATCAAAATCGCCCTTGCCCCCAAGCCCAAGTGCGCCTGCCAAATTATCCAGACTGATAGTGCCTCGCGTTCCTGCCCATGCTATCATGGTGTCAAAGACGTTATTTCCCCAAGGCTTTATGTCCCTAGGGAATGCTGGCGGCAATTTAACGCCCAGAACGATAGACCTGCAAAGCAAAAAGCGCAGATCGAATGCCGCTACATTATGTCCGATGAAACAAGCTAAGCCCAAATCAGGGAATGTGTGGAAGAAGGTTTCAATCATCGCCTTTTCGTCTTTCAAGTCCCGCATTTCGGCATATTCAACCTCGCCATCACCATGCGCCCATCCGATGCAGCAGACATGTCCGGCGGCGGGATTGAAGCTTGTCTTGGCAACAATATCATCGGCAGCAGCATCCGCCTTTTCATCCATCCATTTTGCGATGCTTTCCGCCTTTTTAATTGTCCCGGGCGGCGTTATATTTTCCAGCACATTGGCGCGGTATTCCGGCGATTGGCTCGGGATTGTTTCTATGTCTAAATAAATGTCGATCATTGCATTGTTTCCTCTAAAAAGGCGTTATATTCTTCCTGAACGATTGGGCATTCAAAGCTTTCACATGCTTTGCCGTTGCAATCCCAACACCTAGCCCCGATTGATGCTCGAAGAGCCGAGACTTTAAGCTCGGTCGCTTGCGACGAAAGCGGGATAAAGCTCCGTAAATCTGTCACGCCACCAACCCCCAAAACACCAACGCCA
>CAKZMN010000344.1 GCA_937128575.1 uncultured Alphaproteobacteria bacterium
TGTGACGGCGATAAGCACCACCGAGATAGATTTTTCTCAGTTGTCGATCTAAAGCACCTTGGCAATAGACTGCGCTAAGTAATCCACATTGCCAGGCGAAATCGCAGCAACATTGATTCGGCTAGACCCCACAACATAAATACTAAATTCATCCTGCAAACGCTGTACTTGGTCTTTATCAATACCCAGAAAAGAGAACATGCCGCTCTGTTCTTTTATGAAATTGAAGTTCTGTGTCACTCCGTTCTCAACCAGCTTATCAACCATTACGGCGCAGGCATCATAGTCCTGATCGGTGTGGTGCATGCATGATTTTTTGACCTTGCGCATCATCACGCTGCGGAAATGTTCGCTGCTGGCGGAGAAGCGCTGTAGGTAGTACAGGCCAGAATTATGGAGGTAGCTCTCCGTGATTTTCTTAGGCGCGGGTTTCTCGCGTTTTTTATACGGGGTGTTTGCTTTATTCCCGGCTTTTGGCTTGATATTCATAGCGTAGATTATATGTTAGTTTTCTTTCGTATGCATCATTGATTTGGGTATGCGCCGTTTATTCATCATTTTACAGCCGGAGTTAAAATGTCTTCAGAAGCCCAAGCAAAGTTAGCGCCGCGCCTTATTCGCGGTGTCAACTATATTGGCCTATACACATTGATTAAGCGCGAGGTTGGGCGCTTTACCAATGTATATATGCAGACCTTGGTGGCGCCGGTTGTGACGACGCTGCTGTTCTACACCGTTTTTGCGCTGGCCTTTGGCGGGGTGACGCGTCAGGTGGGGGATGTACCGTTTTTGGCGTTTTTGGCGCCAGGTTTGATTATGATGACCATGGTACAGAACGCATTTGCCAATACTTCGTCCTCGCTTGTGATTGCGAAGGTGCAGGGCAATATTGTTGATATCTTGATGCCGCCGCTTTCCGAAGGCGAGCTTATGTTCGGTTATATTATTGGCGGCGTTTTGCGCGGCGTTTTGGTTGGCCTGGTGACGGGCATTGTTATGAATTTCTTTGTGCCGCTGGCGGTGTCATCATGGTTGACGATTATTGTTTTTGCGATGCTTGGTAATGTGATGCTGGCGGCGCTGGGTACGGCGGCGGGGATATGGTCGGATAAATTTGATCATATGTCTGCGGTGACGAATTTCATTATTACGCCGCTGACGTTTTTGTCGGGCACGTTTTATTCGATTGAGAGCCTGCCAGAGGCATGGCGCGTGATTGCGCATTATAACCCGTTTTTCTATATGATTGATGGCTTTCGCAGCGGGTTTATCGGGCAAGCCGATGGCAGCTTTGTTGTGGGGCTGATCATGTTGAGTGCGGTGAATATATTCTTGCTTGTGCTTATATTCTTCATGCTGCGTAGCGGCTATAAAATGAAAAGCTAAAAATATCCCTTTAATTTATGGTATAATGGAATAATGGACGATCTCTCGAACGTAGCGGCTAGTATGGGTCTTGACGATTTTAAGGTGGCGGATAACGATGTTATTCAGCCCTTTCAGCTTGAGGTTTCTGCCTTGCGCGGGCGCGCGGTGCGTATGGGCGACGTTATCAATGATATTTTAGAGCCTCATGGCTATCCCAATCCGGTCGCACATTTGGTTGGGGAGACGATCACGATTGCGGCGCTTTTATCCTCTATGCTCAAATATGAAGGTATTTTCACGTTGCAGATGCATGGTGATGGGCCGGTTTCGATGCTGGTGGCGGATGTTACTGCCGCGGGCGAGGTTCGGGGCTGCGCTAGTTATGATGAGGAACGCTTGCAGCAAGCGCGCGAGCAGATCTCTGCGCTTAAGGCGCCGGAGGGGTCGCAAAATCATTTGGCGCAATATCTGGGCAAGGGGCGTTTGGTCTTTACCGTTGATCCGGGTGAGGGTGGTGACCGTTATCAGGGCATTGTTGAGATTAAGGGCGCGTCACTGGTTGATTGTGTTCAGCATTATTTCACTCAATCAGAGCAAATTGGTAATGGCATTAAGCTGGCCGTTGGTTTGCGTGATGGAAAATGGCGCGCGGGCGGTGTGATGTTACAGCATTTGCCGGAGGATCAGAAAAACGCAGAGCTAGGCACAGGCAATACCCGCGAGGATGATTGGCGCCGCGCGATGATTTTGATGGATACCTGCACAGAAGATGAAATGCTGTCGCCGGATTTGCATTCTAATGTTTTGCTGACGCGCTTATTCCATGAAGAAGGTGTGCGGGTGTTTGATGCGGTTGCTGTTAAAAAGGGCTGCCGCTGTCATACAGAAAAGGTGATGAATATCCTGTGCACCATGCCGGATGATGATTTAGATCATATGGCGGATGATGGCGCGATTAGCATGCATTGCGAGTTTTGTAGCCGGGATTTTGTTTTTGATTTAAAAGATATTCGCGCTACAATAAAGGACAAGAATGCAGAGACGAGCCCGTAGAGCGGCCCGCGCCTTTGTGTAAATCCCTTTCGTTGGAGCGTCCGTTTTGTTCAAACAAGCCTTAAGATATTCCCTTATATTATCAGCTCTAGCGCTGCCGGCCTGTAGTTCTCTGCCTAAGCCGGAGGGGAAGCCGCTGCCGGCGATTACGTTTGAGCATATTCAAAAGCTGCCGATTAGTGTGGGGTCGCTGCGCACGCATAGCGAGTCGGAGGCTATCTCTGAGAGTTTTGTGGTTTCGCCGCATAATGTTATGAGCGAATATCTTCATGCGCGCTTTGTGCCTAAGGGGTTTTCGGGTTCCTTGCAGGCCGTGATTGAAACGGCGAATATTGAGCATTCCTATCAGCCATCAAGCAATAAGGCCGGTTCATTTTTGGATGTTGGCGGGTTAGATGTATACAGCATGACGGTTAAGATCCGTTTGGAATATATCGGACAGGATGAAAAATTGATTAAGGGCTCCGTTTTAACGGGTGGGCGCATTGTTAAGGTGTCTGAGCATGCATCGATTGCGGAGCGCGAGCGTAGGCAGTTTGAAGGTATGGAGCTTTTGTTTAAAGACCTGGACGAGGCCGTGAAGAGCATTGTCTTGGGCGATATGGGGCTGGGTATGGCGCGTTAATCTAGCCTTGCGCTGTTGCTAGTCTCAATCTTAATCCCGCCAGAAATATGTTGAGCACATCACCAAAATTGGGAAGATCTCTAAACGACCGACCAGCATACCGATGCTGCAAATCCATTTTGCGATATCAGGTAGGGATTGAAACGTGCCAGAGGGGCCAATAACGGAGCCCAGACCCGGTCCCACGTTAGAAATGGATGTGGCGGCGGCAGACATGGCGGTTAGGAAGTCTAGGCCGCTATAGGATAGGGCGATGGCCATGGCACTGAAGCATATGGCGTAGAGGAAGAAAAACCCCATCACCGACATCGGTACGTCTTTGGGAATGGGTTTACCGTTATAGCGCGTGATGAAAACGCCATTGGGGTAGATCAATTTTTTGAGCTGTACCTGAACCACAGAAATCAATACCTGAAAACGGAAGATCTTGATGCCGCATGATGTTGATCCCGCGCATGCGCCAACCACCATAAGGAAGAAAAGCAGAGCCACAGCAAAGCCGCCCCACAGGCCGTAATCCCCATTGGCAAAGCCCGTTCCCGTGATGAGCGAGACAACATTAAAGGAAGATCGGCGCACGGCCTCAAAGATGGTCATGTCTTGATTCATAATTAAGTAAAAAGAGAGCACCGCTATCGATGAAAATACGATGGTCAAGAATGTGCGAACTTGAGAATCTGTGAATAGGGGGCGTGCGTTGCCGCCCATGGCCTGTAGATAAAGTATGAAGGGCAGGCCGCCCGCGATCATGAATATTATCGCGACCATTTCCGTCCATGGCGCGTCATAGTGGCCGAAGGACGAATCAAAGGTTGAGAAGCCGCCCGTTGCAATGGTGGTCATAGCGTGGACGATGGCATCGAAGACGCCCATCCCTGCGAACATGTAGGAGATCATGCATAGCACTGTCAGGCCGACATAAATCATACTGATTGAACTGGCGAGTTGCGCCGCGCGCGGCAGAACCTTTTCATTTTCAGATAGTTCGGTGCGGAATATCTGCATGCCGCCAACATTTAGGAAGGGCATGATGGACATCGCCATCAAAATAACCCCAACACCGCCCAGCCATTGTAAGATGCCACGCCAGAGCAAGATACCTGGTGGGGCGTCATCTAGGCCCGTTATAACAGTTGAGCCAGTTGTGGTGACGCCGGACATAGCCTCGAAGAAGGAGTCGGTTATGCTGAGTTGTAATTCAGATAGGTAGAAAGGCAGAGCGCCGAAGGCGGCAATCATAAGCCAACTGAGTACGGTCAGCATGAAAGCCTGGCGCACATTGATTTTGAGTTCTTGGTGCGCGTTGCTGAGTACGAGGGAGCCGCCAAAGAACGCCGTGATCACGATGCAGAGCAGGAATACTTTCCAATCGCTGCTGCCGCTATAGATATCAGCCAGCATCGGCAGAACCATACCGATCGAAAGAACGGTAAGCAGCAAGCCGATAACATACATGACGGGTCTGAAGTCCATGGGTAGTTATTCTTTTCTTATGCCGATTGTTGCTTTAGGGGCGGCGTTTAAAGACAAAAAAGCCGAAGCGTAAAATATGCTCCGGCTTTTTTAATTATAATCGTTTTAACCTATGCGCTAGTGCCTAGTTGAATGAGATATTCACGCGGCGGTTAGCGGGCTCACGAACATTGTCCGGTGTGTCGACCAATAGTTCTGTTTCGCCTCTGGCATCTACAGTTAGTAGGTTTGGATCAATGCCGCGGTCGATCAAAGCATCACGTACTTTGTTTGCGCGTTTGAATGCCAAGCGTTGGTTATATTGTGTTGGGCCAGATGTATCGGCGTGACCAACAACGTTCACCACGTTGGGTGGGTTTTGTGAAACCTCTTGAGCAACCGCATCAAGAACGTTAAGGGCGCCGGATCCTAGCTCGGATGAATCCCAGTTAAAGAATACTAGGTACATTGCATCTTCTGCATCCATTGGCTCGGAAGCGTCAACATCGAAGGCTAGTGGCTCTGCCGCTGGGGCAGGTGCTGGAGCAGGCTGCAGGCCTGATTCTAGTTGAGCCATAAGATCCATGAATTCGTCGCGACAGCGTGGGGCTGCATCGTCTTTCCACATTTCTTCTTGCTTCTCCATCCAGCAATCAAACTTGGCTTGTGTCTTTGCAGATAGAGCTGGTGATGTTTCGCGAGCACCAAGGTCATAAGCCACGATCAATCGGCCGCGCGCTGCGCTAAGCTCCATGGCGTGCTTGTCACTTAGGTTCCAGTCAGCAATCGGCTCAGGCAATACAACTTCACCTGCGGCGGCGGCTAGACCCTTACGTGCGAAATGCAAAGCATCGGGGTAGTCGAATTTTTCTTTAAGTTCGCTGTTTGAAAAGGCGCGATATTCATCAGACAGTGCCTGAGTAAATGGGCTACCGACAGCTTGGGCTTCGTTCAGTGCTTCCACTTCACTAAAGCTGGTGAATACAGTACATCCACCAAGTGCGATCACAGAGATCATTAACAGGACATTGCGCAGCGTTTTCATTAAAAGAGCTCCCTCAAAAACGTGTTGAATTCTTAATTGATAGAAAGGTTTTAATCCTCAATTACAATAATGTAAAGGATTGAGAATCATTTTAAACAGGTTTTTTTGTGATAAACCAGAATCTTATGGGGCCAGATTCTGGCAAAAGGTTAGGTTTTCTTAGTGATTCTGGGTGTTCTGGAAAGTGTGTGGAAAATTTTTTCAACAGCTAAAAATATGTGAATTTGCGGCTTACAAACCCATAAAAAATTTGTCTGTTTATTAAGTCTTGACTTTTTTCCGTAAAAGTTCGACTTTCCGACCAGAATTTCGGAGCGCTTCGAGGCTTGTCTGTCAGGCCGCTACAAATTAAGTAAGCACGAAGCGTTCTTATGTGACGCAAATATAATAAGAAAATAATGGAGTAATAGAGTATGAATACACTGCAAAACGGTAATAAGTTGGCTGTGCTTGTTTCTAACGGTTTTAATGAAAAAGATTTAGTGGATGTGCAACGTGTTTTACTGGGTGAGGGCGTATCAATGCGCATCATCAGTATGGATAACGGTTTAACCAGTAGCTGGAATGGCAGTGACTGGGGTTTGAATTTCGCGGCTGATAGCGCGCTTAACACAGCTTTGGCTGCAGATTACGATATGTTGGTTGTGCCCGGTGGGCAGCGCAGCGTTGATAAATTGAAGCACACCGCGCATACGCGCCGCTTCATTAATGGCTTCGTTGATCAGTCCAAACCTGTTGTTGTTATGGGAGAGGCGCTGGAGCTTCTTGAGTTTGCTGGTAAGCTTTCTGGTATGACGGTGTGCGGCGATGAAGCCAAGCGCGAAATGGCCGAGCAAGCGGGCGCAACGTGGGTTGAAGATGGTTTTGTTGTTGATGGTATGGTTATGACTGGCCCAGCCTTGTCCGAAGATAGCGCCGATTATGTTTCTGCGATTAAGGACTTTTTGGTTGCTGATTATACTATGATGGATGAAGCTGCTTAAGTTTAGCTTTATAAATTCGAGGGATTACGAATGCGCGCCGAGATTGAAAGTATTGTAGGGGAGATCGAAAGCTCTCTGGCATTGCTGAGGAGGCATCTTTGACTGGCCTAACGCGCTTAAACGTCTGGAAGAGTTAGACGCTCTTAGTGAAGATCCCGATCTTTGGTCGGACCCGAAAAAAGCCCAGAACATTATGAAGGAACGCACGCAGCTGGATAATAGCATTCAGGGCGTGCGCGAGATTGAGCAAACGCTTGAAGACAGCGTGGGCATGATTGAGCTGGGTGAAGAAGAGGGGGAGCAAGCCATTGTTGATGAGGCCGAGGCCACGCTAGGGAAGTTAGGCGTTCTGGTTGCGCGCAAGCAGCTGGAGAGCTTGCTCTCTGGGGAGGCGGACGGCAATGATGCCTATTTGCAAGTTAATGCCGGTGCGGGCGGTACGGAATCGCAGGACTGGGCGGAGATGATAACGCGGATGTATGCGCGCTGGGCGGAGCAGCGGGGTTATAAAGTTCACTTAATGGAAAAGAGCAACGGTGAGGAGGCGGGCATTAAGTCCGCGACCTTTAAAGTTGAGGGGCATCAGGCCTATGGCTGGATGAAGAGCGAAAATGGTGTGCATCGCCTTGTGCGCATTTCTCCTTATGATTCGAGTGCGCGGCGCCATACGAGTTTCGCGTCTGTTGCGGTTTCGCCAGTGATTGATGATTCCATTGATATTGAAATTGAAGATAAAGATATTCGCGTTGATACTTATCGCTCGAGCGGGGCAGGTGGTCAGCACGTGAACACAACCGACAGCGCGGTGCGCATTACGCATATTCCCACCGGCGTTGTGGCGGCGTGTCAGAACCAGAGATCGCAGCATCAAAACCGTGATCAGGCGATGGAGATGTTGAAGGGGAAGTTATATGAGCTGGAGCTGCAAAAGCGTGAAGAGGCGCAGGCCGAGGCCCATGGGGAGAAAAGCGACATTGGCTGGGGGCATCAAATTCGCTCCTACGTTTTACACCCTTATCAAATGGTCAAGGATTTGCGCACAGGGCATGAGACAACCAATAGTGCGGCGGTTCTTGATGGCGACCTTGATGGGTTTTTAGAGGCATCTCTTGCGCATAAATTAACCGGCGATGGTGATAACTCTACTAAATAGGATTGCTACCCTATTGCAACGCTCGGACACAAAACGTAGTCTTATTATTCATTCAAATAACTTTATCAAAAGGGGATGGGGCGCATGCGTGTCTTTCAGTGCTTTTCACAAAAACGGTCTTTGTATTTTTCCGTGAGTTTAATTGCTGCGTTTGGTTTGAGCGCGATGGCCAATGCCGAACTGAAGATTAACCCATATCCGCAAGCGGCGGCCCCTGTGCAATCTAGCCCTGCGCCTGTGTTTTCCGATCTTGAGCCGGCTGATTTGATTAGCCCAGAGGGCTTAACCCCGCAAGAGCAGGTGCCGGTTGTTATTGATCTAACCAAGCCTGAGCCGCAGGCGATTGTTACGCCCGTTGTTGAGTTGCCAGTTGAGCCGGAAACGGTAAGTTGGCGCGCGCCTCGCGCTAAGCCCGCGCCGGCGATGCCTTCGCCGCAGATGCAAGATGAGTTTGATCGCGAGTTTGAGGAAATTAGAGCGCGCGTTGAGGGTGTTGAGGCGGAGCCTGTGCACCCGCTTAGTTATGCGCCGCCGCCGCCGACACCAGATTTTACCGCTGATGCATTTGCGAAATATAAACCGCAGCCCGGGCGCTATGCGTCAAAGGCTGACTATCTTGCGCGTCATGGGCATGAACAGGTTGCTGCTTCTGCGCCTAGCTATGCGCCTGCGCCGGTTGCACACACGCCTTCGGCGTCCTCGCTTCATGCAACGCCGCCGAGCTTTGCTTCTGCTTTGCCGCCGGTGAGCCTTGTTGATCTTAAATCTCCCGAGCCATCAGTGGCTGCGCCGCAAAAGCCTTATGTTATGGCTGATCAGGCGCCCTTATATGCATCAACGCGCCCGCGTAGTGATACGCCGCGCCGCTATACAGCGCCAGGCAGTTTGAAAATTGATGAGCCTATTCTTGGCGCGGCGCCTATGCCGGTCGCTGCTATTGCTCCAGAGCCAGTAGGAGCGCAAGCGCCTATGCAGGTGGCCTCGGTTGCCATGCCTGTTGTTCAACCGCTTCCGGTTGAGACTTTGGTGCGTGAGGTTCGCCCTTATGAGCTTCCTGTTACTTCCAATGCGCCTGCGCCATCATGGGATGGATTTGCCGGAGCGAATTTGCGGGAAACGCTTGAGGTCTGGACGCAGCGCGCAGGCGTTGATTTGATTTGGGCCAGTTATGACAGCGCGTATAGTGTTCGCACCAGTTTGAGCGAGGCGGCGAGCTTTGAGCAAGCTGTTGCGTCGCTGCTTGGGCAATATGACGACGCGCAAATGCGCCCCGTTGGTAGTTTGTATCAAGACCCGGATAGCGGCGTGCGTACATTGGTTGTTGAGATTCTTGAGGATAGCTAATTCGGCTAAGGTTTTTGCAGCTTTATCCACAAAGTTATCCACAAAAGTCGATTTTTCTTAAAACGGCATTTTCTTTTATCCCCAAGAAATGTATGATTATTACTGGTTCTTTACCGAATCAGTGGCGCTATTCTGCCGTCATTGTCTTAAAAAAGATTTGGGATTAAATAATGCGTATCAAACCTCTCCTCGTTTCTACAGCCTTTATATCAACATTATTTGCGACCACGGCCCTTGCGCCGGACGCGCTGGCGCAAAAGGGCGCGGTTTACACGCCGCAAACAGATTGGGCCATCACGAAAGTGGAAGGTGCAAACGGCTATTGCGCATTGGCGCGTCGCTTTGATCGCAACACAATTTTGACAATTGCTAGAAATAAAATGAGTGAAGCGTCGCTGGCGCTTGATTTTCAGCGTCCTAAGTTTCAGGTGGGGCAAACGGTTCATGTTGTTTTAGATCCTGGCGCTGGGCAGCAACGCAGCTATGACGCTTCTCCGGCTTCGGCGAATGCCTTTGTTTTGCGCTTGGGGCAGGATGCGCCATTTTTTGGTGCGCTGAAGAAGACCGGATATTTGCGCGCGGAGATTGCGGGCAAAAGCTATAGCTTCAATTTGGCTGATATCGATGCCGGTCAAGATGATTTGAGTGCATGTGTTGTTTCCATGACGCAGCCTGCGGCGGGGGATGTTGATATTACGCCCGCGCCAACATTTGGTGGGTCGAAAGCGGCGCGCACTAGAGCGCTGGAGTCGGAAAACGAAACGTTGCGTTTGAAATTGGCGTCTGTGAAGTCTGCGGACGCTATACCGAGCGCGGCTTCTAATCAGAATGTTGCGCGCTTGCAGGCTGAAAATGCGCGTTTGCAGAGTTCTCTAAACCTAGCGCAGGGCAATGCGAGCGCTACGCAGCAGCTTCAAGCTGAGATTGCCGCGCTTCGTGCGCAAAATGAAAAATTCAAGAAGCTGACAGCCGCTTCTGCGCCCGAAGGGCAGCGTGGTTTGGTTGGGACATTGACCGATGAAAATCGCCGTCTGCAACAGGAGCTGGATAAGTTAAGCGCCGCGTTGCCGAGCAAGGCCGCGCCCGCAAAAATTGATGGTCGTTTGGCTGCGCTCGAGACAGAGAATGCGAAGCTGCGCCGCGCGCTAGATAATGGTGCGAATAATGCCACTGACAATTCCGCGCTGGAGGCTGAGCTTTCCTCGTTGCGCAGTGAAAACCGTTCGTTGCAACAGCGCTTGGCAAGCGCGGAACAGGCGACCCCGAATGTTGATGGTTTGAATAATCAGTTAACTGTCTTGCGTGAAGAGAATGCACGCCTTAAGGGGCAGATTAATGTTGCGAAGCAGGATGTGAGAGCGTCTTTTGAGGATCGCATTCGTCATTTTGAATTTGAGAATAAGAATTTGAAGGCCGCCCTTGATGGCAAGGGCGCGGATACTGGTTTGGTTGCGCAGCTTCGTCAGCAGCTGGGGCAGGCGCAAAATGAAAACCGTCTGTTGCAACAAACGGCGTCTTTGGCGCGTGAGCAGGCGATTGAAGAAAAAGAATTTGAAATTAATGCGCTGAAGCAGCGCCTTTCTGATGCTGGCCCAGATTTAGAGGCGGCGGAAACGTTGACCCAGCAATTAGAGAAGGCGATTAAAGAGCGCAATGCGTTTAAACAAACAGCAAAAGCGCAGCGCGAGAAGATATCGTCTTTGCAGGATGCTGTAAGCGGCGCAGGAGCCAACAGTTCTAAGCTTGCCTCTTTGGAAGGAGAGCTGGGCGCGTTGAGCGCGGAGAATGATCAGTTGAGAACTGAAGTTGAAATGGCTGCAAAGGCTGCGGATGCGAAAAATGCAGTACAGATTGCATCGTTGAGCGCAGAGAATGCCCAGCTTAAATCTGAAATAGAAGTGGCTTCGCAAGCGGTTGATGCGGGGAACATGGCGCAAATTGCGGCTCTTGAAGAGAAAAATCAAACGCTAGCGGCGCAAATTGAAGAATATGCGGATCAGGCTGAGTCTTTGCAGAGCGCGAAGGTGGAGTTAGAGGAGTTGCGCGGTGAAAAAGATACATTGGTGCAGGAATTGGCTGCGCTATCTGATAATGAAGGTTTGAGCTCCAAGGCGCTGGATGAAGCGCTGGCGCAGAATGAGGTGCTTAAGAGTGAAGTTGAGCAAAAAGCTGCAGCCCTTCAGACTTTGGCCGAGCTTGATGTGAAATTAAAAACAATGTCAGAAGAAAATCAGGCGCTTCAGGCGACGATTGAAGAGCAGAGCGTTAAGCTGGCCTCTGCCGCGCTATCTGATAATGTTATTGCCGAATTGCAAGGCGAGAATGCGGCGCTTCAGGAGCAAATTTTGGCGTTTGCTGATGTGCCTGTTGATGAGCGGGCGGCGCAAACTATTGCTGCGCTTAAGGAAGAGAACGAAGAAATTACAGACTCGCTTCGTTTGGCGGAAGCGGAGGTTCAAAATTATGAGGCGCGCTTTAATGAAGCCAAATCCGAAAATGTGGCCTTAAGGCAAAATTTGGCGCAAGCCGAGACCTTTATCAAAACCCGCGTTATGGCGAGCGCTTCTCCTGAACAAATGAAAGAACCTACTCCTACTCCTGCGCCGCAGAAAATTGCTGCGCTAGGGACGAAGCCTGTTGCTGTTAAGGCGCCGAGTGCGCCTAAGCCTACTTCTAAGCCTCAGGCTGCGCAGAAGGTTGCTGAATTACAGGCGGCCGCTCGAGAAGAGCGCGCGCGCGTTGCTGCGGCGAGGGTTCCTGCTGCGGCGGAAGCTGACGATGCGATGGCGGCGGCGCTTAATGATATGATGCCGGCGGCGGGCGATGAAAATGCGGATAGTGGTTTGGCGCCCGAAGATATTTTGGCCGCGGGCGCGCAAGAACCGCCCAATCCTAATGATATTATCCCTCAGGCCGCGATTGAAGTTGAAGACGTTGTGGTTGAGCCGCAATATGCTGCAGGTCTGTCAGAGGCTCAGCGCTTGGAACAAAGCTTGATGAACCAGCTTGATGATGGCGCGGCGCCGATTGCTGCGCGTCAGAGCGAAGATCCGTTTGAAGATATCGATGTTGCAGCGCCAGCCATGGAGGCGGCGGTTGCTAATGCGCCTGAAATTAAGGTTCAAGCCTTGCCGGATGCAGCCATTAATGACGCGGTTGAGCAAGAATTGAAGCAAGCCATTGCCGAAGCAGAGCGCACAGAAGTTATTCAGCGCGCGGAGCCCGATGTTGCCCAAGCCTTAATCCAAGCAGGCCAAGCGCCCGCGCCAGAGGCCCAAGCGCAAGACATAGCTGCAAAGGCCGAGATGGCAGTTGAACAGCCGCGCGCCGTTATTGAAGGTGCGCCGAAATCATTAGACACGGCGAGCATTGAGCCCGTTCCGACTAGCGGTACATTCAGCCCGTCATTTACCATGGCGAATATGTTATCGAGCGCGAGCATTGCTGCGGATACTGTGAGCTTGGTTGAGAAGGCCTCGA
>CAKZMN010000345.1 GCA_937128575.1 uncultured Alphaproteobacteria bacterium
CAATCCTCAACGTCCATGCCAAGGTGCAGACCCATGCCTGACAGCACTTCTTTGATCTCGTTCAAAGATTTGCGGCCAAAGTTCGGTGTGCGCAGCATTTCTGCTTCGGTCTTCTGAATGAGATCGCCGATATACACTATATTGTCGTTCTTCAGGCAGTTGGCGGAACGCACGGACAGTTCAAGCTCATCAACCTTCTTCAACAGAAGCGGGTTGAATTCCAGACCATCGTCATCGTTTGCGGCCTGAGCGGACTCAGGTTCGTCGAAGTTCACGAAGATAGACAGCTGGTCCTGCAGGATACGCGCAGCAAATGCCACCGCGTCGTCCGGCGTGATGGAGCCGTCTGTTTCGACCTTCATTGTCAGCTTGTCATAGTCCAGAACCTGACCTTCGCGGGTCGGCTGAACGTCATAGCTGACTTTCTTGACCGGCGAGTAGATCGCGTCGATGGCCATCATGCCGATTGGCGCATCTTCTGGCTTGTTTTTGTCTGCTGAAACGTAGCCGTTACCGGTGTTTACAGTCAGTTCCATGTACAAGTCAGCGCCGTCGTCGAGGTGGCAAAGGACGTGGTCCTTGTTCAGGATCTCGATGCCAGCGGATTCGGAAATGTCGCCAGCGGTGACAACGCCGGGACCCTTGGCTTGCACTTGCAAACGCTTCGGACCTTCGACTTCCATACGGATCGCAACGCCCTTGAGGTTCAAGACGACGTCGGTGACGTCTTCGCGAACGCCAGCAATGCTGGAGAATTCGTGCAAAACGTTGTCGATTTGAACAGCCGTGATGGCAGCGCCCTGAAGCGAAGACATCAGGATACGGCGCAATGCGTTGCCGAGCGTCAGGCCGAAGCCACGCTCAAGCGGTTCGGCAATCACTGTTGCCTGACGCAGCGGGTCGTTGCCCGGCTTAACTTCCAATTGAGTTGGCTTGATCAACTCAGCCCAGTTCTTGTGGATCATGTGTCCCTCCATTCTTGTCTGCCTTTCATGTCCAAAAAGGCAAACGCCCGAGGTTAAAATGACGGATTGGGGCCGTGGCATATGCGTGAAAATTTTTCACGCGCCACGAACCCCAAGGCGTTTGGATCGATTAGACGCGGCGACGCTTCGGCGGGCGGCAGCCGTTGTGAGCCATCGGCGTCACGTCGCGAATGGACGTGATGTTGAGACCAACAGCCGCCAATGCGCGCAATGCAGATTCACGACCAGAGCCAGGGCCCTTAACGCGAACGTCCAATTGCTTCATGCCGTGCTCCTGTGCCTTACGACCAGCATCTTCCGCAGCCATTTGCGAAGCATATGGTGTGGATTTACGTGAGCCTCTAAAGCCCATCATGCCAGAGGAAGACCATGACACAACGTTTCCTTGTGCGTCACTGATAGTCACCAATGTGTTGTTGAATGTGGAATTTACGTGTGCAATTCCAGCAACAATATTTTTCTTTTCTTTTCTCTTTTTAGCGTTTGGCTTAGCCATTTTCATCGCCTCCTTTTAATGCTGAATTAACCGACTTTTTTCTTGCCGGCGATTGCTTTGGCAGGGCCCTTACGTGTACGAGCATTTACGCGCGTATTTTGACCACGAACGGGAAGATTGCTACGGTGGCGAAGGCCGCGGTAACATTTCATATCCATTAGACGCTTAATATTCATGGAAACTTCACGACGACGGTCACCTTCGATTAGGTATTCGTTCGTGTCGATTTCCGCGCGCAGTTGGTTCAGCGTGTCTTCACTCGCTTCGCCCATGCGCTGTTGTGTGTCTATTTTTAATTTTTCACAGATCTTAGCGGCCGTTGTGTGACCAATTCCGTGGATATAAGTAAGAGCAATAGGGATGCGCTTCTTATCGGGTACGTTAACACCAGCAATACGTGCCATGTTTTCTTCCTTTCAAATTTTTAAGGGTTTTTCCTACTGCAGGATAAACCTCTACCCAAACCGTAATCAGCTCCGTGCGTTAAACTTCCACTGGCCGGTTTGTAAACTAAAACCTCGTAAATATAGCGAGATTGGGCGGATTATAGGGATTTTCCGCCCTTCGTCAACATTTATTTTATGCTTAATTAAAGTGGCTTAATCGGCGCTTAAAACAGTGTCGATTTGCGTTGTCACTTCGTCGATAGATTTCATACCATCAACGGCGCGCAAAAGGCCTTTTTGCTCATAATATGGCAGCACAGGCGAGGTTTGCACGTGATATACCGCAAGGCGGTTTCGCACAGTTTCTTCGTTGTCATCGGCGCGCGTTTCGCCTGATTCTGCGGCTCTGCCTTTGATACGGTCAACAAGAGCATCTTCATCCACCTCAAGCACAATGACGTGATGAATAGATTTTTCAACTTTGCTTAGCATCGCATCTAGCGCTTCGGCTTGTGGCACGGTACGCGGGAAACCATCTAGAATAAAACCCTTTTGGCATTCTGGTTGATTGATGCAGTTTTCGATAAGTTCGATAATAATATCATCGGAGACTAGCTGGCCTGAACTCATAATCGATTCTAGGCGCTGGCCCAGCGCACTGCCGCTTGAAACTTCTGCGCGCAGCATATCGCCAGTAGAGAGTTGTTTAATTTTATGTTGCTGTTGCAAGCGCGCCGCTTGCGTTCCCTTACCGGCGCCCGGTGGGCCAAACATAATGATGTTCATATCTGTCTCCTTATCCGCGGCGGCCGCGAAGCTTGGCTTTCTTGATTAGACCTTCATATTGATGCGCAATGAGATGAGAGTGAATTTGCGCCACAGTATCCATTGTCACGGTCACAACAATCAAAAGACTGGTACCGCCAAAGTAGAACGGCATGTTGTATTTGGAAATCAAAAACTCCGGCAACAAACAGATAACAACCAAGTATCCGGCGCCAATCGTAGTAATGCGCGTTAGGATGTAATCTAAGTGATCGGACGTATTTTTGCCCGGTCGAATGCCAGGAACAAAACCGCCATATTTACGAAGCATGTCTGCGTTTTCATCCGGATTAAACACAATGGCCGTGTAGAAGAAACAGAAGAACGCAATCAAGCCGCCATATAGGAACATATAGATCGGCTGCCCGTGCTGTAGAAATCTTGCAATTCCAGCAGTGAAATCACCACCCTCTGCGCCCGTGAAACCTACAATCGTTAGGGGCAAAAGTAACAAGGATGATGCGAAAATTGGTGGAATAACGCCTGATGTGTTTAGCTTCAGCGGAATGTGGTTGGTCTCGCCGCCCATCATTTTATTGCCCTGTTGCCGTTTTGGATATTGCACCACGACCCGCCGCTGCGCGCGTTCAATGAATACAATGAACACAATCACCGCGACGACCATTATCGTTAGGAACAATAGCTCAAGCACGTTGAACGTACCCTGACGCCCCAATTCTAATGTAGATGCGACAGCGCGCGGCAGCTCAGCCACAATGCCGGCGAAGATAATCAAGGATATACCGTTACCCACGCCTCTGGCGGTGATTTGCTCGCCTAGCCACATCAGGAATACCGTACCGCCAACGATGGTGATCACGGTTGAAATTCGGAAGATAAAGCCTGGATCAATAACGGCTGACATGCCGCCTGGCCCTTGCATGCTCTCAAGACCAACAGCAAGGCCCCAGCCCTGAATTGTTGCTAAAAGCACAGTGAAATAACGCGTATATTGATTGATT
>CAKZMN010000346.1 GCA_937128575.1 uncultured Alphaproteobacteria bacterium
CTTAAATGATCAATACCCAGCATGTGCTGCATTATTTGGCCTCTATAATGTTATTGCGTTTTAATTGTTCAATCTCATCTGCACTTAAACCAATCTGCTTTTCAAGTATTTCTTGCGTGTACTGCCCGCAACATGGTGGAGGATTATCGTACGAAACCGGTGTGTCAGATAGTTTTAAGGGCGATCCAACGAGATCAATTGGCGCGCCGCTTAGTGGGTGATCCATTTGAATTTTCATGCCGCGCGCCTGAATTTGCTCCATGGCAAAAACTTGATCCATTCCATTAACGGGGCCACAAGGCACGTCAGATTCGCGGAAAATTTCTATCCATGCCTCTGTTGTTTTGGTCATGGTTGCGCCAAGGATCATAGGCACAAGGACGCTACGGTTTTCCACGCGGTCTTTATTTTTAATAAAGCGCTCATCTGCGCTCCACTCGGCCTGCTCCAGCGCACTGCATAATCTTGCAAACTGTCTGTCATTTCCAACGGCAATAATAATATGCCCGTCTTTTGTTTCAAAACTCTGATAGGGCACGATTGTTGAATGCGCATTGCCAAGACGCGGCGCAGTCTCGCCAGAGGTAAGGTAATATTGTGCAAGGTTAGTAAGTGCGGCCAGTGTGCAGTCAGTAAGCGCCACATCAATCATTTGTCCATTGCCTGTTGTTTCGCGATGATTAAGCGCCGCCAAAATTCCGATCGCGGCATTCATGCCCGTCATAATATCGCTAAGCGCCACCCCAACTTTCATTGGTGGGCTACCTGCTTTGCCCGTTGCGCTCATAAGGCCAGCCATGGCTTGCGCTAAGAAATCATAACCCGGCTCGCTAGCCAAGGGCCCGTCCTGACCAAATCCCGAAATGGCGCAATATATAATATGTGGGTGGCGCTTCTTGATTTGGGTATAGCCAAGCCCGTATTTTTCTAGTCCGCCAACCTTAAAGTTTTGAATTAAAATATCCGAGCTTTCGAGAAGCTTGTGGATGAGCGCTTGGCCTTCCTCCGTCTTAATATCAATCGCTACCGATTTTTTATTACGGTTAGCGGACAGGTAATAGGCGCTTTCGGTTGTGTCATTACCATTTGCATCTTTAAGAAATGGAGGCCCCCACATACGTGTGTCATCACCCGCGCCGGGGCGTTCAATTTTTATAATTTCTGCGCCAAGATCGCCAAGCATTTGCGTACAAAAGGGGCCGGCCAAAACGCGGCTAAGGTCGAGAACACGAATATGTTCTAAGGCTTTGCTCATGACAGTAATTCCTTAGGAAAATTTTTCAGCATGATGCAGCTCGCAATCAAAATGCCCGCCGCAAAACCAGGGCCAGCCGGAAGTGATAGGTGATTAAAGTTGGGCCATGATTTGGTTTTGAGCCAGATTAAGATGGCAAGTGCCAAGCCGTGAATGATGCCCGCCAGTGCGCCGGCGGTCAGCGCCATTAATATAAAATAGGGGCCAAGCCAAACTCCTGCCGCCCCCATAAGCTTCACATCACCCAAGCCAAGCGTATCGGTTTTATAAATGCGATTGGCAATAAAGCGAATGCTGTATAAAGAGCCTGATCCGATCAATGCGCCAAGCGCCATGTCAATCGGCGAAGCGTTATTAAAGTCGGTGCAGAGGTGGAATAGAATGCCCAAACAAAAAAATGTAAATACAAGCTTGTTGGGCAGCAAGTAGGTCTTTAGGTCAATAATTGCCAATAGACTTAAAACAATAAGTGCGCCGATCAGTGATAATAATGCAATGATTTCAAGCATGCGTCTGAGCGTTCTTTTGTTGTTTCTAAGATCTTAAATTTGAGCTTCACATTAGGAACAAAACCTAGATCAATCAAGTGAATGTAGAGAATATTGATAGCTTAAGATTGTTTTTTCAATAAAGCTATGTGTATAAATAAAGTGTCTTAATAGTTCTTGGGCTATAGAATTATATTTTTTTAGTCTAGAATTGTATTATTGTCTTTAATTAAGCGAGCCCTGTTCTGGGGATGCTTGAAAATAAAAAATGGTCAGTATGAGCAGTAAACTCAAAATTTTAGTTGTAGAAGATAACGATTTTGTTCGTATGCAAATTGTAAAGTTTCTCAATGAAGCAGAATATGAGACCGTTGAAAGCACCGATGGTGACGATGCCATGAATAAAATTAACGACAATATAGATATTGCTATTGTTGATTTACGGATGGAGCCCAAAGATGGGTTTGAGTTCATTCGTTCTATACGGGGAATGGATATGGATACCCCCGTTATTCTTGTGACTGGCGACCAAGATCCTGAAATTCTTAGTGACGCATCCAAGCTCGGTATTGCCGCGGTCTTGATGAAACCTGTTCAACGCGATAGGCTAGTAAAAACTGTCGATCGTACGATGCAAATGTTAGCGCGGGCCGCCCAATGATGAATGAGACCTTAAATATTCGGAAATATCTCTGCCACTTTCTTGTGGCGCTTATGGCGCTTCCTTTTTTGATCTCATGTTCTCAAGTTAATATGCCCGGCGCGCGTCAGGCCGATGTGCCATCGCCCACAATGGCGGACAAACGCCCGGAGGCGATTAATGAGCGCCCTGACAGTGTTTTGTATTTGCCGCTCGGTAGTGATGTCCTCGTTCCCGAAACATCGCGCAGTGAGCCGCTATCCAGTGAGTATGTTGGGCCGTTTGAGCTCCGCTCCGAAACTTTGGCGGGCGCTCTTCAGTTGATTTTAGCGGATTATGACGTTGCTCTCGCGTTCGAAACAGAGGAGGGGTTGACGCGTACAATCACCGTTGCCAACTTGCGCGGGCCTTTAAATCAGGTCGTTGATCGGGTTTGTGGTTTGGCCGATCTATATTGTGCGTTTGAGGATGGTCTTTTGATCATCAAAGAGACGCAGACCTTCACTGTAACCATTCCGCCCATCGGCGGTGATACGGATATTATGGGCGCTCTGGCGACCGGGCTGCAGGCTATTACGGGGTCATCTCCCATTACCGAAACTGCGACAAATACAATTATTTATGAAGCCACAAATAGAACATCTCGTTTGGCTGAGCGCTACTTCCAGCGCATTCGCTCGAACACTGCTCTGATTGTGTTTGAGGTTTATATTTGGGAGGTCGCGCTAAATACAGATAATGCAACGGGGATTGACTGGCAGAAGATCGACTCGTTCGGTAAGTTCGCTTCGGGCATAAGCATTCCCGGCGGTGTTGGTGCAAGCTTTAACCCCATCAGTATTGGTTTACCGACAACCGGTGATGTGGCGTTTGGTTCGGATGATGTGTTCCAATTTATCTCTAACTACGGCGCTGTGAAGACAATTTCCCAGCCGCAAATTACTGTGCTTTCTGGCGCGGAAGCTTCGTTGCGCGCTGCTGATACGCAGAACTATGTGTCCTCGCTTAGTCGCTCTGTTGATAATGGTGAGGTTACGGTTTCCACGGAAACTGACTCGGTTGATACAGGGTTCACGCTTACTATTTCTAGCGCTTGGGACAACGCTACAATTTATGGAACTATTAATATTGAGCTTGAAGAATTCCGCCGCTTCCAAGAATTTGATGCGGATGGTACGACGCTTCAGCTTCCGGAAACAACGGAGCGTGAGCTTTCAACGCAAGTTAGAATTCGCCCCGGCGACTCGCTTTTGATCGCTGGTTTGGTGCGTGAGAATGATCAATTTGATAAGGCAGGGCCAGGCTTCTCTGAGCCGTTCTTCCCAACATCGCGTAGCGCTAGGGTTTCCAATACTGAGCTTGTTTTCCTTCTTCGCCCACGTGTGATTGTGTACACCGCCGAGGATGTGAATAATGCGCGCGCTGGTTTAAGTGCCGTTTCTGCGCCAAGCGATAGTAAGGTTAAGGTCTTTCCTGTGGGCACGCTGACGCCTGATATGCTTAACCCGTCTGGTCAGTAATGTTTTGAAAATAAAACCTGTTTTGGTTTTGTTGGTTTATGCTATAGTTTAACGAGAATATCCTGTTTTGGGGGTGTTTCCATCTTACCTTTTGTCATGAATATGCGTTCGCATTGTTTTAATATTGTTGCTCTGTTTATTGCTTTCTTCACACTTGCGTGTGTGGCGGGGGGTGCTCATGCTCAATATCCAGGCTTTGGCGATCCCGGTGCGCGTCAGGTTGGCGGCGGCGCTGATGGTTTGATTCCTGTTGATGCAAACGTCGATGGCGGCACAATCCCTATGGGCGCAACGGCGCAGGTTGTTGTGCGCTTTAGAAATGATGGTTCCCAGCCTGTTCAAACGGGCCTTATTCGTCTTTATCCATCCTCCACAGTATCTGCCGAAACGGCGCTTAATCAGTGTCAGGGCGAGGCGTTGCCTGCGGGCGCGGAGTGTGCGATTGCGATGTCTGTTAAGGGGCTTCAGTCCGGCCCATGGCGTGTTGAGATGCTTATGACCCATAGCGGGCGTACGCGCCTTGTCGCGGCAACGTTGTCTGGTGTGGTTGAGGTCGGCGGGGATGGTTCTGACAAGGTGGCGAGTGACATTGAAGCTTTGCCGGAAGAAATAGATTTTGGATCTTTGAAGGCTAGCCAGACTTTGGTGGAGCCGGTGATTCTGCGAAACATCACGTCAACCGCTATCGATATTACAAAAATTTACATCGATACAAGCGAGCAGGCTGG
Organism: uncultured Alphaproteobacteria bacterium; assembly: GCA_937128575.1. GTDB lineage: Bacteria > Pseudomonadota > Alphaproteobacteria > Micavibrionales > Micavibrionaceae > JAGRKE01. Next base: position 4,632 of record CAKZMN010000346.1, read on the forward strand.
TTACACGCTTAAAACAGAATGCGCGACTTTGCAGGCTGGTCAGGCCTGTATGGCTATCGTTAGCTGGTCACCTAAGTTAAAGGGGCGCTCATCTGGCGTGATCGTTATTGAACATACTGGGCCAACTGGGCTTACAAGTGTCCCGCTTAAGGGGGAATATGATCCTGATGATGTTGATGAAGCTGAAATTTTCCCGCGCGCCGTTCCGGGCAAGGGGTTGCTTGTGTCATCACAGACCGAGCTTGATTTCGGTGAAGATGTGGAAACAGCATCGACGATTACAGTGTCTTTAGTGAATGCTGGTGATGCTGATTTAATGCTTAGTGATATTAAAATCCCAGGCTCTGATAATGGTGTCAGTTTCAAAAACGATGGTTGTGCTGCCGGCACTGTGCTTGAACCGATAGAGGCGTGTCCATTGACGATCACTTGGTCGCCGACGCGCGTTGGATCTATCATTGATGATGTTCAAGTGACGCATAACGGTGCGCGCGGTGTTTTAGTTCTTCCCGTTCGTGGCATGGCCGTATCCACGGTTAGTCAGGATCAAAAAGCTATCGTTCTTTCTGGCGCGGGGGCAGGAACAGGTAGTGGCGTAACATCATCTTCTGGCGGTAGAAGTTCGTCTGATGGCGGTGATGACGGCATTGCGAGTAACCAAAAAAATGCGCGCTCGGAAAATGAAAAGCGCGTATTGCAATCAAGCTCTACCGGCCTAACAAACCCAGCAAGTTCGCTTGATGGTTACAAAATTACATCCTTCTCTTCTAATCGCGCCATTATTAACGGGCCGGGCGGTAGCCGCATTGTGTTCGATGATGAAGAAATTGTGATTGGCGGTGTGCCTTGGTTCGTTCTTATCCAGAGAAATGGCATTGAGTTCCTGCATCAAGGGCAGCGTGTATTGCTTTTATTTGATAAGTCTCTTTCTTCTATAAATCGCGTTTCGGCGTCATCAAGTTCTGGATCTTCAGGCTCCAGCGGTAGCTCATCGAGTAGCAGCAATAACGATGGTGGTTAATCATGAGCGACGAAGCAACGCCTGATGTAAACCCAGAGCAAAAATCTGAAAATGTAAAAACTTCCGCAAAAAAACCACGCTCTAATGAAGGGCGTGAACGCTATTTGGATATGGTGCAAAAAGAGCGCGCCCTTATGCTGGAGCAGGGCGTTGCAAGATCCACGGAACAATTGTTGGATATGGCTGGTGCGCCTGCGCCTTCTGAAGTTGAAGAAGAAGGCGTTAAAGATCGCGCCACGGGCGACCAGCTTCGCGCGGTTCTACCGGTGCAATCTTGGTTGCCGCTTAGTATTCACCTGATCGGTTTGCGCGATGGTGTTCTTCGCATTGCGCCCTTGCATGAATTGAATGAACGCCAGTTGGAGGCCCTGCTTTCAACGGCGTCCCGAAGTGGTTTTCATGTGCTACGCATCGAATCGGAAATGTGGGACCGCAAAGAGCTTATTGATACGCTGCGCTCTGTGCATGATCTATCTGCGGATCGTTGTGAGAAAACATTGTCACTATGGCTTGCTGACTCCGACAACGGTTTGCTGCTTAATCAGTTTCAACGCGACATGCTGGCGGAATCTTTGCAGATGCGCGCCTCTGATATTCATCTGGTTCAGGATAATAACCCTGAAGCGCCAAACTGGATTCAATACCGGATTGATGGTGACTTAATTCCCATGCATTTATTGCCCGCCGAAGCTATGGCGCGTTTAACAACGCTCCTGAAGCGTGACGCTGGTCTAAACTTTGGTGATAGAACAACTCCGAAAGATGGTCGCTTCGGCTTTACCTGGCAAGGGCGCTCGATTGATGTTCGTGTGGCCGCAGGGCCGCAGGCGCAAGACGGTGAAAAGCTAACGCTTCGTTTGCTTGATCGCGCGGCTCTAAAGGGTTTTGATGAGCTATTCCGCAGGCATGAAGATGTC
>CAKZMN010000347.1 GCA_937128575.1 uncultured Alphaproteobacteria bacterium
AGAAATGTCTATTCATACCGCATAAGCTCATAGCTGTTTTTCTTCATCCAGCCATGGCCCGCTTCATAATCATCCGATAAATCGCGGCACAATGCCCAAAATCTATCGCTGTGATCCAGATGCTGCAAATGCGCGACCTCGTGCGCAACCACGTAATCAAAACTGGCGTGCGGCGCAAAGATTAATCGCCATGAATAAGATAAATTCCCATCCGCCGTACAGCTGCCCCATCGCGTTTTGGTGTCACGCACCGCAACGGAGCGCACATCCTTTTTAATCAACGCGGCTTTCTCTCGCGACAGCGCATCCAACCGCGCCTTGCTCTCGCTTTTTAGAAAGCGAATAATGCGGGAGGAGGGATCATCCTTGTTCGTGCGCACGCGCAGCGCGTGTTCCTCCAACGAAATATCTGTGCGCCGCCCGTCGCTATTGCGTTCAACGATAATTTCACGATTTTGTCCGAATATCGGAATAACTGCGCCATGCATCAATTTGATCGGCTGCGGTAATTCCGCTAACTGCGCGCGCATCCACTCATCATGCTCCGCCGCAAAACGATAGGCGCGTTGCAGATTAAACCCCTTTGGAACAACTAAATTAAAAATACGATTCTTCGTGTCCAGGCGCAGCGCAAGCTTCTTTGCTCTAGTGCTTGGTTTAACGGTGACATATTCGGCCAACTCATAATCCGGCGGTTCCGGCAAATGGCGATTTAAAAAGCTAATCAGTGGTCTCACGGTAATTTTCCCGGCTATGTTCCTTCAGCCAGCGGCGTACCGCGGCAATACCATGACTATCACGATTATAGCGCTCGGCCTTCACATGCGGTGTTTTTTCCAGATCTTTCTTGGGGATGGGGTCAACATCGGGCTGTTGCTGGCGAATGAAGTTGCGAATGGCGGGCATAATGCCCTCGCGCCAGCGCCGCCCGTTAAATATCCCGTAATGCCCGCATTCCAGTTGAAAATGGTGATATTGTTTTCTCTGTGACAGGGAATAACACATCTCATGCGCCGCCGTGGTTTGCCCTCTGGCGGAAATATCGTCCTTTTCCCCCTCAACGGTTAAAAGCGCAGTGCGTTGAATATCTGGCGGACGTACATCCATTAACTCATCTGTATGCGGATCGCGCCACTCCATCAAGCCGCGCGGCAATAAATGCTTCTGGAACACTGTTTCCACGGTTTGCAAATAAAACTCTGCCGGAATATCCATCACGGCTAAATACTCATTATAAAACTTCTTATGCGCCTTTGCGCTGTCGCCATCGCCATTAACCAGATGCTGGAAAAACTGCATATGCTTGCCGACATGCTTGTCCAAATTCATCGACATAAACCCGCCTAGCTGCAAAAAGCCGGGGTAAACTTTGCGGAATGCGCCGGGGTAATAAAACGGAACGTCATACACAACGCTGTTCTCAAACCACGATAGTGGCCGCGTCTCCGCCAGCTCTGTCACCGTGGTCTTTGAAACGCGTGTATCAATCGGCCCGCCCATTAAGGTCATGCTCCGTGGCTGGTTCGGGTCATTCTCCGTGGCCATCAGGGACACTGCCGCTAAAACCGGCACTGCGGGCTGACAAACCGCTATCAAATGCGTGTCAGGTCCCAAAAGGCTCATAAACTCGCGTAAATATGTGATGTATGTGTCTAGGTTGAATTTCTCGCTCTGCGGCACTTGACGGGCATCTTCCCAATCGGTGATGTACACATCATGATGCGGCAGCAGAGCGCGCACCGTTCCACGCAAAAGCGTCGCATAATGCCCCGACATAGGGGCGCAAATCAAAACGCGTGGATCATTGCGTTTTGTCTTACGTTTAAAGTTCAGTAATCGGCAAAAGGGCTTTTCAACAATCGTTTTTTCAACAACGCTGACTTTCTTGCCGTCAATCTCTGTTTCGCTCAACCCAAATTCGGGGCGGCCAAATCGGCGCGTTGCGCGCTCAATCATTTCCGCGCTGGCGCCCATTGTGCGGCCAATTTGCGTATGCGAAAGGGGGTTCCAAGGATTTTGCAGCGCCGAGCGCATAAGATCTGCCTGAAACCGAATTGGCGTCATCATCGCTTGCTGTAATTCATGAAGATGGTAGAGCAAATCTCTATCCTTTCTTTATTTATGTGCTGAGCACCTATATATTTATTATATCGCAAAACGCGACCCTGTTACACGGAAATTTTGCACTGCACCATAATGCGCTTTTTAATATCTGCGGCGCTTAAAAAACAAGAGAATTCATATGCGCGAACAATTTCTACAATTACATGAGTATTTTATGGATGTCGACCGCATCCCATATGCCATTGCCGCTATCCTGATTACCATGATTGCAGGCGTTATTACCGGCCCCTTTGCTGGAAACGCCAATCCTTTTCTATGGTGGATAATCGACAAGCTCGTCGGAGGCTTGGGTGATCGCCTAAACCGTGCGCAGCGACCAAAGGCCGACCTCATGTTTCGCGGCTTTTTTATCACCGCGCTGGCCTTGTTTATTGCGCTTGTGCTGGGTAAGGGCTTTGAATTCATCGCCAAAGCCTATCCCCTATACTTTGCATCCGAAGCCGTACTTCTCGCGTTAGTGCTCAGCTCCGGCAGTGTCTGGTTCGCGCTTTTGCGTCTATATTTCGCGCTAGAGAAAAAGAAGGTCGGCACGGGCGCGTACTATGCCATCGCGCGCTCCGATCGTAAAAACTTAAGCGTGGGCGATGACCTCAGCATAACC
>CAKZMN010000348.1 GCA_937128575.1 uncultured Alphaproteobacteria bacterium
GTCCATATGAGCGCATTTATAAACATGAATAGTGAAATATACTTCATTATTTGATTATAGCATTTCTTGCTTTGCCGAGGGAAAACATATTATAAACGCCCTCATGACTAGAGAAGCATATGGCACAGACATGAAAGATTCCCCGACGATTGGCATGATATCGCTGGGTTGTCCCAAGGCGCTTGTAGATTCGGAGCGCATTATCACTAAATTACGCTCTGATGGCTATCATTTGACGGATGGATCCGAAGGGGCGGATTTGGTGATTGTGAATACGTGTGGATTTCTGGATAGCGCCAAGGCGGAGAGCCTTAATACCATTGGCCAGGCGATGAATGAAAATGGCCGCGTTGTTGTGACGGGCTGTATGGGCGGCAAGCAAGAAGAGGAAGTTTTAGAGGCATATCCCAATATTTTGGCGATTACCGGCGCGCATCAATATGAGCAGGTGGTTGAGGCCGTGCATGAGCATCAGCCCATCACGCATAATCCGTTTGCGCATATTGTCCCGCCAGAGGGCCTGCGCCTTACGCCGCGCCATTATGCGTACTTAAAAATTTCGGAAGGGTGTAACAACCGCTGTAGTTTCTGCATTATCCCATCGTTGCGCGGGGATTTGGTGTCGCGTCCATTGCACCGCATTTTGCATGAAGCCGAGCAATTGGCGGCGGCGGGCGTTAAGGAATTGCTGGTTATTTCGCAAGATACAAGCGCGTATGGCGTTGATATTAAATATGCGGAGAGCCCATGGAAGGGGCAGCGCGTTCCGGCGAAATTTTATCATTTATGTGAAGAATTGGGCAAGCTAGGGATTTGGGTGCGTTTGCATTATGTGTACCCATATCCGCATGTTGACCATGTTATGCCGTTAATGGCGGATCCGGATAGTGGTCTGCTGCCGTATCTTGATATTCCTTTTCAGCATGCTAGCCCAAAAGTTTTGAAGGCGATGCGCAGACCCGGTAAGCAAGAAAAGACATTGGAGCGCATTCGTAAGTGGCGGGATATATGTCCAGATTTAACGCTGCGCTCGACGTTTATTGTTGGCTTCCCCGGCGAGACAGAGGAAGATTTTGAGTTTCTTTTGGAGTGGCTTAAGGAGGCGCAAATTGATCGCGCAGGCGCATTTCAGTATGAGCCGGTGACAGGCGCGAAGTCGAACGAGATTGAAGGGCATGTGCCTGATGAAATTAAAGAAATCCGCTGGCAGCGCTTTATGGAGCTGCAAGATGACATCATGAAAGCCAAAAACTTAGCCAAAATTGGTCAAAAAATGGAATGCATTATTGATGAAATTGGCGAGCCCGATGAAAACGGTCATGTGGGCGCGGATGCAAGGTCGAAAGCCGATGCGCCAGAGATTGACGCCAGCGTATTTTTACGTGATGCGGAAAATTTAAATCAGGGCGATATTGTCACAGTTGAAATTGAAGATGCTGATGATTGTGATTTATTCGGCGTAGCGGTTTAGATATTAAATCAAAGGTCGAGATTGTCTGTCGCCAATGTATAAGCCGTTATTGTAGATAACGCGCAACGCTTTGATTAGGGCTTCGGCATTTATTAAATCTAAAGGTACTTTTAAAGTGACGTAGTTTTGTGTTTGTTCAAAACTTTCTTTTGAATCTATTTCTGAAACTTGTTCTTCATTACTTTCTTGAGTGTAGCGCGTAATTTCGAATCTATTTTCATGCTGTTCGAAAAATTTTTCTCGTGCTTCCTGTGTTGCGCCGGGTACCGCTCTTGCTAGATATGTGTAGACGAAACGCTCTGCGTCGGTTTTATCGCCAAAATTACAAAGCGCGATGTCATCTTTTAGCGACCACTTTAATTCACTAGTATACGCAGCTTCATAGGGGATTTTTGTTAAAATGCCCAAAACACTCGCACGATTTTCTGCTGCGGATTCTTTGGCGGTCGCTTTAAATTTTTTATTTAGTTTGTTTGGCATTTTTGCTCCGCGGGGCATTAATTGAAATTAGTCGGTAGTTTTTACAAAAATCTTGTCTTATGTCAACATGTTTGTTTGATTCACTGCGCCTTTCGCGCGTTTGTGAGGCTCCTCATGTAAATTCCGTTTACTGGTTGACAGCGGGGCTTTATTGCCCGATATGTAAAGGCAATATGCATAGAATTTTGGCTCAATTACTGATCGTTTGTCTTGTGCTGGGGAGTATCTCGCCAGCGTGTAAATTCGTATCAGGTGGAAAGAGCTTTTTTGAGATTTGTTTTTCGGACGGTAGTATCCAAGAAGTTGAGATGCCTTCCGAGCTTTTGGCCTTCTTGCCAGAGCAGGATCAAGAAGAAGCGCCAGAAAACCCGCATCCCGACCTCAATGATGATTGTGCGTTCTGTTTTTCTCAATCACACTTCAGCGCATTTTTAGTTGATGCGCCTGATCTTTACCTTCCTAGTCCGGTGCGCAGCGCGCTAAATTTCCAGACGCTGGTTGATGCGCGTCCAGAGCTGCGTCTATATCAACCACGCGGGCCACCTGCCTTTCTTATTTAAAACACAATAGATTTCACTATTTTTTAGATAAGGATTTCATCATGGCAGATGAAGCAGGTAAGGCCACATCGTGGCTCAGCAATACATTTAACAAAGTGGTTAAACATATGTTTAGCCCAACAATGATTTTTATGATGGCGGCAATGGCTTTTCCCATTGTGGCTTCGGCGGCTGGTTCTTTGGGGGCGGGGGCGACGTTCGGCGATATCGGCCTGGCAACGGTTGATATGTATGGGGAGATGATTGCTGCGCCCTTTACCGATGGTGGGGTTGTTGTTGATGCATTTAGTAATGCGGCAGACGGTAATTTTGCGCCCACGTCATATGAAATGGGCATGATGGACCATAGCCAAATGGGGCACGACATGACAGATATGCCGGACATGGCGAGTGCGCCGGAAGCGTTTGCCAATGCGCTGGACGGATTATCGCCAGAGGAACTGTCTGAAGCTTATGAGATGGCCAAAATGACGGGCCAACCATTTTCTGATTTCATCATGAGCATGGCGCATTAAAGGGGGGCATGTAATGAATAAGATACAATCAATGGCTTTGTCCGCTGTATTTGCGGTGAGCGCGTCTGTTTTCAATATAGATACATTAAAGGCGCAGGTGTACTCGCAGAACTCAGACATTAAAACTGATTTTACTGGTTTGCAGGATGGGGCTGGCAATGATTTTGACGAGTCGGTGCTGGAGGGTAAGTATCCGCTTATATTTTTTGGTACGGCTTATAATACGCCTTCCTGCGAGTCTGTATTTGGTAATCAAAAAATAATGATAGAATCCTTGCTCGCGCAATCGGGGTGCGCCAATTTGAAAGATGAAATTTTCCCGATATTTATTTACCCCGAAGTTCAGGGCACGAACAAGAATAGTAGTAATATTAGCAGTGCGAAAAAAAGTGGTTTTGAAGCGTTGAGCGGCGACCCGGATACCGTTAAAGGATTGGCCAAAAAATATGGTACATCATATTTTAGTCAGGACGCAGATGGTGATTGGAAAGCGCATAGTAGTTTTATGTATCTGCAGGGAGAGGGGCCGGATGGTGGAAATATTTTGATCTATTCGGGGCGCGTTTATTCAGGGCAGGCAGCGCCGCATGTGGTGCGCGCAATTGAAAAAGATGGGTTTGATTGCAGCCCTAATTAAAAGTCGCTGCAGCGGCCTTTAACGTCCCAATCGCCATAGCGCGTTGGCTCAAGTAAGCCTTGCGCTTTGTATCCGCCCTTTTCTTCGGGGAGATCCTCAGCCTTCTTCTTTTGGCTTTTTTCAGGCTTTTTATCGCTTTTCGCTGTATCAATGCTTGGTTTTTCTGTACTCATGCCACATATTTAGTACACAAGCACCTTAAAGGAAAGTCCTGGCATGTCTAAAAACGCAAAAGACATTAAAGAAATTATGAAACCCTATCGCGCGCGCATTGACGATATTGACGCGCAGATCATTGATTTACTTCGCAAACGTTATGACGTTATCGAAGAAGTTGGCGTTTTAAAAACCAATGAAGGCATCGCCCCCGTTTTACAAGACCGCGTTGATGAAGTGCGTGAGCGCGCGGCCTCTATGGCGGCGGAAAAGGGCATGGATGA
>CAKZMN010000349.1 GCA_937128575.1 uncultured Alphaproteobacteria bacterium
TCTGCTTTCACGGCTTTTTCAAAAACCTTGAAGGCTTTGTTTATGTCTTCGCCGTATCCAACGCCGCATGTCACATCTTGGCGGCGCTGTTTGTTGCGATTGAAGTTTTTGATTGCGGTGTCCCAAACCAATTTATTGGGTACGAAAATATAAATGTTATCTGGCGTAGATAGCTCGGTTCCGAACAGGCCAAGCGTTTTGACCACGCCGCCAATGCCGCCGGCTTCGATGTAATCACCGATATTAAATGGACGAAGGATGAGCATCATAACGCCGGAAGCCACGTTGCTGAGGGTGCCTTGAAGGGCAAGGCCAATTGCCAAGCCAGCGGCGCCAAGAACGGCGAGCAGGGACGCTGTTTGTACGCCAAACTGTCCAAGAACTGTTACTAACGCCACGGCCAAAATGGCATATTTAGCGAGGCCGCCTAGGAAGCTTTTTAAGGTGGCATCAAGTTTGTTAACATTATGGATGGTTTTGCTGACCCAGTTACCGATGACCCACCCTGCGATTAAAATCGCGAGCGCGCTTAATAGTCGCATACCCCACATTGTTATAAGTGCAACGCTTGAATCTAAAGCAATATCCATTTTTTCCTCGTTTTTGTGTTTGTGTCTAAAATACTAACGCGCACATTGCGCTATGGTTCCCTATGATGCAAAGGGATTTTTTGATCGCCTTACAAGCAGGCGAATTGGCACACCGGGGATGTCGTAATCCTTGCGCAGGCCATTGATTAAATATCGTTTGTAAGATGGCGGTAATTTTTCCGGACGCGATACCCAAAGCGCAAATGTTGGCGGGCGCGTTTTAATTTGAGCAATATATTTAAGACGATTTTGACGACCGGAAATTAATGGCGCTGGGTTGCGGCTTTCCATCATTTTGCGCCAGCGATTTAAGTTGCCCGTCGGTACGCGCTTGTTCCAAACGTCATACGTTTGAAGAGCCTTGTATAAAACCTTATCAATGTTGCTGCCGTTGAGCGCCGAGATGGTGGCGTAGGGTACGTCTTTTGTCTGGGCGAGAGAGGTTTCAAATTTATGTTCTAGCTCTTCTCTTGCATCTGTGCGGTCCTTAACGGAGTCCCATTTATTGACGGCGACAACAAGGGCGCGGCCTTCATTGATGATGTGTTCTGCGATTTGTAAATCTTGTTTTTCAAAAATAGCGTTGCCGTCCAAAACCAAAATAACAACCTGCGCTAAGCGAATGGCACGCATGGTGTCTTCGACGGACATTTTTTCGATGTGGTCTTGCACCTTGGCTCTGCGGCGCATACCTGCGGTGTCGACTAGTTTGAATTTGCGTCCTTCATATTCCCAATCCACGGTGATGGCGTCGCGCGTTATGCCGGCTTCTGGTCCTGTCATGACGCGTTGATCATTTACGATGGCGTTTAGCAGGGTGGATTTACCAACATTGGGCCGGCCAACAATTGCAATTTTAATTGGCGTTTCTGGATCGTCTTCTTCTTGTTCGAATTCAAAATCTTCATCGCCTTCAATATAATCAACGTCGAAAAATTCGTCTTCTGTTTCTTCTTCTGTGTTTCCCTCTTCCTCTTCTTCAGGGAAGTGGGGAGTGAGGGCGTGATATATATCTTCCATGCCGATGCCGTGCTCGGCAGAAACGGCGACAGGTTCACCGAAGCCAAGGCCGTAAGCTTCCGCCATGCCTGTCTGTGTTGCCTTTTCATGTTCCGATTTGTTTACGGCCAGGATAACGGGCTTTTTTTGTCTGCGGAGCCAGCCTGCAAAATGTGTATCCATTGGTGTGACGCCCGCGCGACCATCAATTAGGAATAAGATAGCGTCGGCTTCTTTTAATGCGGCCTCCGTTTGTTGGCGCATGCGTCCTTGGATGGAATCGTCAAAGTTTTCTTCTAGTCCGGCTGTGTCGATAATGCGTAAATGGCGGTCAAATAAATACCCTTCCGTTTCACGCCAATCGCGGGTGACACCGGGGGTGTCGTCAACAATGGCGAGCTTTTTACCCGCTATGCGGTTAAACAAGGTCGATTTGCCGACGTTAGGGCGGCCGATGATCGCTAGTGTGAACATGATATTTACTTATACGCGCTTAGGGTTCCATCTTCGCTGAGTAGATAGAGAACACCACCTGCGACGATTGGTGAAATTACAACGGTTTTCCCTGTATCCCACTGGTTTATTATCTGGCCTGTATCTGGCTCTATTTCGATGATTGCGCCATCTGTTCCCGCCAAGATTAAGCGACCACCGGCAAGGATGGGGCCCGTGAAGAACATGGGTTCGTCTTTTTCTTTGTTTTCTATTTTTGTAACCCAGCGAATGGCGCCTGTGTCACGTCCAAGGGCAACCACCTGCTTGTCGGAGGTCAATACGAACATGTGATTTCCGGCGATCCATGGCGTATTTGCACCGCCAATTTCGCGTTGCCAAACGCGTTCGCCACTGCGCTCATCGATCAGCTCGATGTTGATACCAGAGTTCAGGAAAGCCAGTTCGCGAATACGCTTCGCGAGATAATCAAAGTGGAATTCAATATTGGTGAAGGTTTCTTTGCTGGGCTTAAAACGGACTTCCGTTCCGCTGCGTTCAGTATCACCAATAATCGCCAGTGGCGCGTCGGGCACACCGTGGCGATAGACTTGCTCGTGAACTTTACCGCCCCGACG
>CAKZMN010000350.1 GCA_937128575.1 uncultured Alphaproteobacteria bacterium
GGTGGACAGCGAGCGAATCCTGACCCGTCTGCGAGCCGAGGGCTATGCGATCAGCCCCGATTACTCGGGCGCGGATGCGGTGATTGTGACGAAGCGACAGTAAGTTATAAACAACCTCAAAGCGTCCCGTGCCCTGCTCATGCGCGCGCTCGGGATAATCAACGGCCGTGATATCCATCAGCAATTCACAATCACATTCCTTATCATCACGAAGGAACGTCAAAACCTTGCAAATACTGCTCGGCAGCGCAAAAACCACAAGCTCATCACGCGCAAATTCATACGCGCCAACATGCTTGTCGAGCTTTTCTTTAATGTAGTCCGCTAAATCTTTGAGTGCATCACCGGGCAATTCTTGTGTCCTCCCGCTGGATTTTCTTCTGAAGCTGCATAAGGCCGTAAATCAAAGCCTCCGCAGTTGGTGGACAGCCCGGCACGTAAATATCAACCGGCACAATGCGATCACATCCACGCACAACGGAATAGGAATAATGGTAATACCCGCCGCCATTGGCGCAAGACCCCATGGAAACCACCCAACGCGGCTCCGGCATTTGGTCGTAAACCTTACGTAGAGCGGGCGCCATTTTATTCGTAAGCGTGCCCGCCACAATCATCACGTCAGATTGACGCGGGGACGGACGCGGGATCATGCCAAAACGGTCAAGATCATAACGGCTCATATAGGCGTGGATCATTTCAACGGCGCAACACGCCAGACCAAACGTCATCGGCCACATAGAGCCCGTTCTCGCCCAATCAAACAGCGCATCAGCGCTCGTCAGCAAAAAGCCCTTCTCATCCAATGTTTTGGAAATCGCGGCCGGCACAACATCTTGCTCCACCGCATCGGGGAACGGCGCCTTGGTGCGCAAATCATAATTCGGCGCGGGTGTTATAACCTTGTCATGTCCCATTAATTACCTACTCCCATTCTAGCGCGCCTTTTTTCCATTCATAAATGAAACCCACGGTCAGAACGGTCAAGAAAATCATCATGGACCAAAAACCAAACAAGCCGATCTTCCCCAGTGATATAGCCCACGGGAATAAAAAGGCGATCTCAAGATCAAAAATGATAAACAGCAGGGTCACCAAATAAAACCGCACATCAAACTTGTTGCGCGCATCGCTAAAAGCCTCAAATCCACACTCATAGGCGGAGTTCTTTTCAGTATCCGGATTTTGCTTCGCCACCAACAAAGATCCAATAACCGCGCCCGCAGAAATAACGCAGGCGATGCCCATAAAGATCAAAATAGGTAGATATTCAATAAGAAGCTCATGAGAGGCCATAAACCAAAAAACCTTACTTTTTTCTAGAGGGTTTGACGCCCCTTCGTTTTATTGCAACCGTTTTAACATCCTGCACTCAAAAAGAAAACCATAATCACCGGAATTCCACACGATATAAGCCATTGTATGTAGCAAAGCAGTGTGTAAACTAAAACCATAAACTTTGTCCTTTTAAATAAAAAATCAGGAATCACTCACCATGACAAAACACACCTTTGCCGTTCACAGTAAAACCTTAGGTATTCTGGTGGCTGTTCTCGCTGGATTTACCCTGCTAACCCTTCATTACATGGGCGTAACAGCGGCAATTGCACAACAAGTTGCCATGGCTGGCCTGATTGTAGGACTGCTGATTTTTGTGTCGGGCATGCTGACCTCGTTCTTATTTCAGGTAAAAAAGAAAAAAAGCATCCACCATGATGACGGAACAATTGCGGCCACCGCCCTTATTCGCTGCATGATCGCGATATGTATTGCCGATGAAGAACTAGACGAGCGCGAGATTAAAATGATCTCTAAAATATATAAACAACTGATGAATACAGAAATGGCTGAGGACGAGATTTTATACGCCGCCGAGGAAATGCAGCGCGAAGAGACCACCATCGGTGAAGAGCTAGCCCACATCAACAACACGCTCTACGACGATTTGCGCACAAAAATTCTTAAGGCCTCACTTTACATTCTAACCGCCGACGGCAGCGTCGATGTGCGCGAGGAACAGATGCTAGAAGAAATTCGCAAAGGCCTTAAATATTCCAAAGGCAAATTAGAGCGCGCAAAAAAAGCGTTCTTCGCCGAGCGCGGCCTTAAGAGCAAACTTTAAAAAACAGCCTCAAGCCTTTATTCCAGAAACGAAAAAGCCCCGCATGAGGCGGGGCTAATCTTTAAAAGCTCAAATGGCGCGAGTGACGAGACTTGAACTCGCGGCCTCCGCCGTGACAGGGCGGCGCTCTAACCAACTGAGCTACACCCGCGCATCTGAGGGTTTGTTAAGTACCAAACAAAAGCGCGTCCTGTCAACGACATTTGCGCACTTTATTCATGTTTTATGCAGCAAGGGCACTTGGCTCTGGATTAAAGTCCAAATCCAAGGACTCAGCAACGCCTTCATGAGTGATCTCACCCTTACAAACATTAAGACCATTACGGAAGTTCTCATCCTTGCTCAAAGCGGCTTTCCAGCCTTCATTAGCCAACCGGAGTGCATAAGGCAACACAGAGTGATTGAGCGCAAGCGCGGAGCTAAGCGGCACTGCGCCCGGCATGTTCGCCACGCAATAATGCACAACCCCATCCACCACATAAGTCGGATCCGCGTGCGTGGTCGCCTTGCTAGTTTCAAAACAGCCGCCCTGATCAATCGCAATATCAACCAAAACCGCACCCGGCAGCATCGTCGAAAGCATATCGCGACTAATAAGCTTCGGCGCAGATGCGCCAGGAATCAAAACAGCGCCAATAATTAAATCAGAGTGCTGCGCATATTCTTCCAATGTGTGTGCGTTTGAATACACAATATTCGCGCGGCCATGGAAATACTCATCCAAGAATCGCATGCGCGGGTTGGACATTTCCAAGATCGTTACATTCGCGCCAAGGCCTGTCGCCATTTGCGCCGCGTGGAAACCGGCTGTGCCGCCACCAACAATCAAAACCTCCGCTGGCTTAACACCAGGAACGCCGCCAATTAAACGGCCTGTGCCGCCCGCATGCTTCTGCAAATTATAAGCACCAACCTGCACGGACAAACGCCCAGCAATCTCACTCATTGGCTCCAAAAGTGGCAAAGAACGACCATCACGGCCCGTCACTGTTTCATAAGCAATCGCAATACAGCCCGAATCAACAAGCCCCTGCGTCTGCACGGCATCTGCTGCCAAATGTAGATAGGTGAATAGGATTTGATCCTCGCGCAACATCGCACATTCTTGTGGCTGCGGCTCTTTAACTTTAATGATCATATCGGCTTTTTCAAAAACCTCGGCGGCGCTGCCTGCTATTTTGGCGCCCGCCTTCTCATACACTTCATCAGAGAAATTAATGCCCGCGCCCGCGCCCGTTTCGATCAATACCTCATGACCATTTTTCACGAACTCCTTTACCGAAGACGGCACAAGACCAACACGATATTCCAAAGTTTTTATTTCTTTAGGTACACCAATCAACATTTTAATTTTTCCTTTTGCTCTATTTATCTATGCCGGCCATCAGGATGTATTTCATCTCCAAATACTCATCTAACCCGTATTTGGATCCCTCACGACCAAGTCCAGAATGTTTCACCCCGCCAAATGGCGCAACCTCGGTTGATAAAATTCCGGTATTCACCGCCACCATGCCATACTCCAAGCTTTCCGCGACGCGCCAAACACGCGCCATGTCTTTCGCAAAAAAGTATGCCGCTAAACCATATTCAGTGTTATTGGCCAAATCAATAACTTCTTGCTCATCCTTAAACCTAAATAGCGGCGCAACGGGGCCAAAAGTCTCTTCTGATGCAATATTCATTTCCGCGGTCGTCTCAAGCAGCACTGTCGGCTCAAAGAACAGTCCGCCCTTTGCGTGTGCCTTGCCACCTAGGGCAACCTTAGCGCCCTTGGCCTTCGCATCATCAACATGCTCCTGCGCCTTTTTAACCCCGCCTTCATTGATCATCGGGCCAACCGTGACATCCGGCTCCAAACCAGAACCAACCTTAAGCCCCTTAACCTTAGCTATAAATTTCTCAGAAAATTCATCATACACCGCGTCATGAACATATATGCGGTTCGCACATACACATGTCTGACCGGCATTGCGATACTTACAAGAAATCGCGGCCTCAACGGCGGCATCAATATCCGCATCATCAAACACGATGAATGGCGCATTCCCGCCAAGCTCTAGCGATAGCTTTTTAAGGGTCTTCGATGATTGGCGCATCAAAATCTTGCCCACCGCTGTCGACCCAGTGAAGGAAATCTTGCGCACAACATTGCTGTCACACATCGTGCCTGAAATCGGAACAGGCTCATTGCCCGTTACAATATTAAACACGCCCGCAGGAACGCCCGCTTCCTCGGCAAGCACAGCAAGCGCCAGAGCAGAAAACGGTGTCTCGCTCGCAGGTTTACATATAATCGCGCAGCCCGCCGCCAAAGCGGGACCAACCTTACGGGTAATCATCGCGGATGGGAAATTCCACGGCGTAATCGCGCCGCACACGCCAATGGGCTGTTTTTGCACCAAGATGCGCGCGCCCGCAATCGGCGATGGAATAATATCGCCGTAGGCGCGCTTGCCTTCCTCGGCAAACCACTCCAGAAAACTCGCGCCATAAATAATTTCGCCGCGCGCTTCGGCTAGGGGCTTGCCCTGCTCTATCGTCATCAGCGCCGCCAGCGCGTCCGCGTGATCAACAATCAAATCCGCCCATTTATTGAGAATCTTACCGCGCTCTTTCGCAGTTTTCTTGGCCCATGCCGAAAACGCCTTGTTGGCAACCTCAATCGCCTTCTCAGTTTCCGCCTTGCCCATCGCCGGAACGCGGCCAATAACCGCGCCATCGGCTGGATTAAGCACCTCATAGGTCGCGCCGCCATCCGCACCAACCCACTGCCCATCAATATAGGCTTTCTCTTTCAGGAGATCTTCATTTTTGAGTTTTGTCATCTAGCATTTATAGCTAAGCGGCGTCTTGTTTTCCAGCGATAAAACGTGTCTTCACGTAAGTCTCAACAATTCCCTGAAACTCGCCTGCTATGTTATCACCGCGCAGGGTTTGCGCCTTTTTACCATCAATAAAGACCGGCGCGACGGGGCTTTCGCCTGTGCCGGGCAAGGATATTCCGATATCGGCGTGCTTGCTCTCCCCCGGGCCATTCACGATGCAGCCCATAACGGCGACCTTCATCGTCTCCACGCCCGGATGCGTCTTCACCCATTTGGGCATCTGCAGATCAAGATAGCGCTGAATATCCTGCGCCAGCTCTTGGAAATAGGTCGATGTGGTGCGCCCGCACCCCGGACAGGCCGAAACCTCTGGCGTGAAACTACGAAGACCGAGCGATTGCAATATCTCGCGGCAAACACGCACCTCTAATGTACGATCACCACCCGGCTCCGGCGTTAAGCTCGCGCGGATCGTGTCACCAATACCGTCCTGAAGAAGTATCCCTTCCCCCAGAGCCGTCGCGACAACGCCTTTTGAATTCATGCCGGCTTCCGTCAAACCAAGATGCAGCGCGTAATTACAACGCTTCGCAAGCTCGCGATAAACAGCGATTAAGTCTTGAACGCGGCTAACCTTGGCGGACAGAATAATTTGATCGGGGCGCATGCCCATCACAATGGCCTTCTCGGCGCTAATGATCGCTGATTGCACCAATGTCTCGCGCATAACGGCGTCGGATGTGCGCGGCTTATCCAGCTGCGCATTCTCATCCATCAATTTCGTGGAAAGATCCTGATCAAGGCTGCCCCAATTCACACCAATGCGAACACTCTTATCGTATTCAATGGCCTTCTCGATCATGATTTCAAATTGCGGGTCACGCTTTTTACCGAATCCAACATTGCCGGGATTAATGCGGTAATTATCAAGCGCCTGACATAGCTCTGGGTAATCACTGAGCAGCGTGTGCCCGTTATAGTGAAAGCAACCCACCAGAGGGATATCAAGCCCCTCTGCATCCAAAATCTCACGGGTTTTAATCAGCCCCTTGGCGGCGTCATCATTATTCACCGTCACGCGTACAATTTCACTGCCCGCATAATACAGATCTTTGATCTGATAGGTGCTGGCCTCAACATCGGCGGTATCGGTGTTGGTCATTGATTGCACAACAATCGGCGCACCGCCACCAACAGTGACATTACGAACTTTAACACCATGCGTCTTGTGACGCGTTATAACGGGTAAATCAACCATAGGAAGGGTTTAAGCATATATTGCCGCAAGGGTCAAAACTTAAGGCACTATATGTCGTCTATATTCAACCCAACAAAGTTTACGTAGGAAACTGTGAAGCTATACATATCTTCTTTAGAATTATAACCAGCATCGTAAACTTTGAAATCATCAAGCTTGTAGCTTGTCGCTTTAAATACATCACGAATATCTGTGGTACCCTTATGACTCCAGGGTGTAACGCCATGAAGATTATAGCGAATGCGATAAACGCCAGCTTCGGCAGCATTATTTGAAACTTGAAAAAACATTTCAGCAAGCGTCATTGGAGCCGTCTCTTGCTCACCTAACTCATCCAAACCAATATAGTAATGGCCAGAGCTTTCGCGCAGTTTCTCAGCAAGCTTTCGTTTTTCAGAATCGTCCAAAATAGTCCTCAAAAATAATTTAGAGAATGCTATCACATCAAAAATATTATGTAAAGAAAAATGGTGGGCGATGAGAGGGTCGAACTCCCGACATCCTCGGTGTAAACGAGGCGCTCTACCACTGAGCTAATCGCCCTTATTCGAAGCAGCGCTTCAAAAGGAAGTCGTATTACTAATCGTTGCCGATTTAAATTTCAAGCCCTAAATAAATAAAAAAGCCCAGTGAACACACAGGGCTTTTTCAAATCTCTAAGCGAGTAACAGATTTTGTAATCTGGCTAGGCGCTAGTGGCGAAGTGTAGAAAACCTACACGAGGCCGCGCAGCAACGACGCCAGAGTGCAAAATTACTTGTTAACAGCTTCTTTAAGGTCTTTACCGGCCTTGAACTTAGGCTGCTTAGACGCTGGAATTTTGATTGGCTCACCAGTGCGTGGGTTACGGCCAGTTGTAGCGGCGCGATCAGCAACTGAGAATGTGCCGAAGCCTACTAGGCGAACATCGTCACCTTTTTTAAGGCTTGTTTTGATTGCAGCGATAACTGCATCAACAGCGTCAGCCGCTTTTGATTTTGAAATGTCAGCTGTCTGAGCAACTGTTGCAACTAGATCTTGTTTGTTCATAATATAATCCCCTTTTGGATTAAGAGTTAATCGAAAAGGCCCTCATAAAAGTAATATTACTTGGACCCACATCACGCGAAAGCCTCTATAAGCAAGAGTTTCTCACGTGTTGTAGGGAATAGGTAAGACCGTTTTGAGACCAGAGTCAATGGCGAATTACGCCTTCACCCTTATTTTCTGCCGATTCTGATGAAATTTGCGTAATTTCTTCACTAGAATCAGCATTTAATGGCTCTGGAAGCTGAATAAGGGCATGCGATAAAACCTCATCAATCGTCCGCACAGGCACAATTTCGAGCCTTTTCATGACGTTTGCCGGAATATCAGCCAAATCTTTTTCATTATCTTGCGGAATAAGAACCTTGGTGATTCCTCCACGAAGAGCAGCAAGAAGCTTTTCTTTAAGCCCGCCAATCGCCGTAACGTTACCGCGCAAATTGACCTCGCCCGTCATCGCAATGTCGCGATAAATCTCAATACCGCTTAGCGCAGATAAAATTGCCGTCACCATCGCCGCGCCTGCAGACGGACCATCTTTCGGGGTCGCCCCCTCTGGCACGTGCACGTGAACTTGCTGTTCTTTTAGACGTTCATAATCAATGCCGTACTGCGCCGCGCGGGATTTAACCAGCATCTCCGCAACCGTCACCGATTCCTTCATTACCTCTTTGATGTTACCCGTGGTCGTAACCTTGCCGTCCTTGCCGGGCATCGTTACAGCCTCGATAGAGAGCAAGTCACCACCGCTTTCGGTATAGGCAAGCCCCGTCACAACACCAACGCGGTTATTTTCTTCGATCTCACCAAAGCGATACTTACGCACGCCTGCATATTTTTCCAAACTGCGCGGCGTAATAGATACTTTTTTCTTACCCTTCATCAAAATATCTTTGATGGCCTTACGGCACAGGTTTGAAACCTCGCGCTCAAGCGAACGAACCCCCGCCTCCCGCGTGTAATAACGAATAAGATCACGCAGCGCATTATCACTAACGGAGAACTCGTCCTTTTTAAGACCAGCTGCCTTGATTTGCTTCTTCAGCAAGTGACGCTTCACAATCTCCAGCTTCTCATCTTCAGTGTAGCCAGAAATACGGATCAGCTCCATACGGTCCAGCAACGGACGCGGCAATGTCTGCAGCGAGTTTGCCGTACAAACGAACATCACATCCGACAGATCGTAATCCAGCTCCATATAGTGATCTTGGAACGTCGCATTTTGCTCTGGGTCTAAAACCTCAAGCAAAGCCGAACTCGGATCACCGCGCCAATCACTGCCCAGCTTATCAATCTCATCCAGCAGGAATAGCGGGTTATTCGTCTTGGCCTTTTTCATGCCCTGAATAATCTTACCCGGCATCGCACCTATATATGTGCGTCTGTGGCCACGTATTTCGCTTTCGTCGCGCATCCCGCCAAGGGACATACGAACGAAATTACGGTTGGTCGCGCGCGCAATGGATTTACCAAGTGATGTTTTACCAACGCCCGGCGGCCCAATCAGACAAAGGATAGGTCCTTTAACTTTCTTTGTACGCTGCTGCACCGCTAAATATTCTAAAATGCGGTCTTTGACTTTTTCTAAGTCATAGTGGTCTTCATGAAGCACTTGTGCTGCGGCTTCAATATCCAAATTATCTTGTGACCGGTGACTCCAGGGAAGGTCCACGATCCATTCCACATAAGTGCGCACCGTGCCAGACTCAGCGGCATCGGGATGCATCTTTTCTAGGCGCTTGAGTTGTTTTTCACATTCTTTTAAGACGTTCTCTGGCATATTGGCATCTTTTATCCGAGCACGGAATTCGGACGCTTCTTCGGCGCGGTCATCAAGCTCTCCCAGTTCTTTTTGAATCGCCTTGAGTTGTTCACGGAGAAAGTATTCACGTTGGGTTTTATCCATCTCTCCCTTGGCTTGCGCTTGAATTTTTTGTTGCATCGTCATGACGTCAAGCTCTTTGGTAAGGATATCTCCAACATGTGAGAGACGGATCAGGGGATCATCAATTTCCAATACCTCCTGGGTCGTTTCAACTTTTAATCCAAGGTTGGAGGCTATAATATCGGCAAGTCGTCCTGGCTCATCAAGGTTTTCAATGACCGTAATGACATCCGGCATAATGACTTTGCCAAGACTCACTAATTGCTCCAAGGCTTCTTTGGTGGTGCGCATGAGTGCCTCATGTTCTAGCTGTGCTGGAGAAACATGGGCTTCGACGATTGTTTCAATATTGACCGTGTAAAATGGTTCTGATTGGGTGTAGTCGATTATACGAGCTTTGGCTAAACCTTGGACTAAGATCTTAATTCGTTCATCTGGGAGTTTGAGCATGCGCATGATGATGCCCACTGTGCCGAT
>CAKZMN010000351.1 GCA_937128575.1 uncultured Alphaproteobacteria bacterium
AACGCGTGCCTCCCGATGGCCGTATATCTCTGCGTATCGGTGGTCGTGCGGTAGATGTTCGTGTCTCAACCATGCCTTCTTCACATGGTGAGCGTGTGGTAATGCGTCTGTTGGACAAAAACGCGACTCGCTTAGACTTGCACAGCTTAGGCATGACCGCAGAAAACCACGAGAACTTCCGTAAGCTGATTCAGCGCCCACATGGCATTATCTTGGTGACCGGCCCTACGGGTTCGGGTAAATCAACAACCCTGTATGCTGGCCTGCAAGAGCTCAACAGCAATGAGCGAAATATCCTTACCGTTGAAGACCCAATCGAATTTGATATTGATGGTATTGGCCAAACACAAGTGAACCCTAAGGTTGATATGACCTTTGCGCGAGGCTTACGTGCCATTCTTCGTCAAGATCCTGATGTCGTTATGATTGGTGAGATGCGTGATGCCGATACGGTGGAAACATCACTGCGCGCCGCAGAATCTGGTCACACAGTTATTTCAACAATTCACGCCGATACTGCGCTTCAAACTTTCGAGCGCCTGCGCTCTCTTATGCCGCATGAGCGAGAGCGTTCCTCAACCTATACGCTATCTCAGCAAGTGCGCTGTATTCTGAATCAGCGCCTTGTTCGTACACTTTGTCAGGGTTGTGCTCACAAGGCTAAAGCCAAAGATGTTTTGAAAGAGCATGAAATTCAGGAATTTGGCTTGGATGCGGATGCATCTGTCCGCTCTCATAACACAAGCGGTTGCGACCTTTGTAACCGCACAGGAATTTCTGGTCGTACGTTATTGCTTGATGCGCTCGTGATTACATTGGGGCCGGCGCAACGAAATCACATTTATGAATCGTTAATCGGAAACGTGAATAATATTATTAATGAGGATGGCGTTACGGTGCATACACGCCGTGAAGGTCTGGTTGATTTGGTTTTGAGCGGGCTTGTCGATCCGAGAGCAGCGCGCTCTTATTTAGAAGAGTAACGTTAAAGCGTAAACGGATAGTAGGTTTTTAAACTATGCAGCAATGGGTTGCGGAAATTGCTTACGAGACAACGTCTGGAACCAAAAAGGTTACGGAGTCTTTTTACCTGCCCGGCGTTGACGATGTACGTAATGCGGTCAGCAAAAAAGGCGGATACGCTCTTAGCATTCGTCCGCACTCTCGCTCACCATTGGAAAGATTGCTCGCGCGATCTACGTGGTGGCAAATTCAGCTTCTTCGCGGTATTCAGTTCCGTTCAACATCTACATCTCCCGGTGTAGCGCTTTGGAAAATTATTCAGGCGGAAACCAACCCTCGCCGTCAAAACATTATGGCGCCTGCCCGCGAAGCGCTTGCTAGAGGGCTCGGCGTAATTGATGCGCTAAAGGCGCTTAACTCTTTTGATCACGGCACGCTAGCCATTTTGGCCGGTAGTGAGCGCGCTAATCGATTGGTTGAAGGCATACCGCACGCTATTCACTCGATTAGTCAGAAAAAGAAAAACACCCGCGCGATCATGGGGACGCTTGGCTGGTTGGGGTTTGATGTGTTCTCAATTGTATCATCTCTATGGGCCGGTAAAGATATGGTTCTGGGGTGGTTTCGCGATAACCCGCCAACCGATCCAGAGGCATTAGATAAATTTGAAAGCGTTGTCGGTAACCTAGAGTTAACGTGGGATGTGCTGATTTATTCATCCGTAGGTCTTGGCATATTCATGGTTTGGACGATTTTTTCATACTTCATGAATCGTGGTAAAAAAGATTGGCCAACGGCGCGCATAGTTCGGAAAATACCTTTGATTGGCGGTTATTTGCAGGATTTAGCCTTTGCTGACTCCATGTCCGCGGCATCCCGAATGCTGCGCGGAAGTGTGCCAATTAATGATACGCTCACGCAATCTGCGGAAGCCTCTTCTGCGCCGGAAGTGGCGGATTACTGGACATCATCTCAGGCAGATTTGGGTCGCGGCGTTAGTTTGGGCTCTGCACTTGATAGATCGCCGCTTCGCCGCAACGAACGTTTAGAGCTAGCAGCCTTGTCTGATCTTGACCAAGTTGCTACAGTAATGGAGTCTATTGCCGAAATGCGTTCTGTAGCGGCAAAAGGAAAGCATACCTTAATCGTTTGGCTTGCTTTTGGTTTTACTGGTGTCTTTCTAGCTATCGCTTTCGGTAGCGCTATTTACGCATTGACGGTCATGAATATGAGTATGGACTCGATGATGGGTGGTCTAATGCAAGGAGCAATATAATTGGATGTAACGCCTGAAAATCCTCCGGTTCCTGATAAGGATGCTGCGACGCCAGTTGAGCCTCAGGCCACTGCTACGCCTGCTGCCTCCGCCGCGCAGTCGCGCCCACGTCTGCGACCCGGTGTTGCAGACTATATTGCTGGCGAAGCTGGGGATAATGCCGCGACGTTATCGCCATATTTACCACAGGAATTGGTTGGCGGTGTAATACCGCATGTTCCAGGCACTGAAGACGAGGCTGTTTGGAATGCCGCGGCTCAGGCTTGTGGAACTGAAAAAGTTAATTATTGCTTTTCCATTGATGAGGGGCGCATCTGGTATCTGGCCTGTCCATCTGCCGCGTTGGCCTCTAATCCAGATAGCTGGTGTCCGCTAGCGGCTGCCTTGCCGGGAAATAGTGAATATTGGGACCGCGAAACCGTTTATTTATACGAGCAAGAAGGTATCGCCTCTGCGCTGCGTTGGGATCCTGAGACAGGCCGTATGCAGGTATTTTTGGGGGCTTCAAGAACAATCTTGCCACGCGTGCAGAGTATGGATGCAAATTTTGTAACGATAAATGCTGATGCGGCTGATACCGTGCCGTGGCGTAATCAGACATTAAAAACAGAAAAATTAACACGCGCGACCTTACGCATGACGGCTGTTGTCGGGCTTTTGGTAACGTTTATTTCTGCGCTCATTCTTGTGTTTAACTACATTGGTATCAATATGATTGAGCGTAATTTGCAGCAGGTAAAACGCGAAACCGATGATGCAGCGATGAATTTGATGCTGAGCGCGGCGAATGTCATGCAAAGTGATACAATTAAGCACATGGTGCGCGTTCAAGAGCTGCTCGATAATTTGGCTAAAGTTGATGGTACATTGGTGCGCTATGAAGTGAATAAAGGAAAGCTGGAGTGGGAGGCACTTATACCGCCCGCATTTGCACAAGATTTTGGGCAACCCCAAGGATTAGAAGAAGATGGACGTGTGCGGGTTAAGAATACCCGCTAATTTATTGTTAATATTTGTCTTGTTATGTTAAACACCCCTTAACACTTAAGATTTATAATTATAGATTAGGGGAGTAGAATTTTATAAAGGTGATGAAAAAGTGTTTGATCTTAAGTCATTGAAATCATTTGATTGGCGCAGCTTGCAAAAATACACAAGCCCCAAGGCGGCTGAAGATTTCAACACGTTCGTGGAAAAAATCCCTCAAAACACGAATCAAACAATGCTCATTATTGTCGGTGTCATATGGGTTATGGCGGGGGCAACAGGCTTATACACAACTGTACAAATGCAAAAATTAACAGAATTACGCTCAGAAATAGCAGAGGCCAAGTCTTTGCAGCCAACTGTGCCTAAGGTTGTTGATGTTCCCGTTAACCCCAAAGACGTATCAGTGTTTGTTGAAAAAACAAATGACGTATATAAAGGATTAACGATCAAGGCGCAGGGGCCGTCGGTTATTATTACTGCAAAATCAACCGGATATTTCGGGCAGTTTCGTGAGGCCATTGGACACATACAGAATGGTGGCTCTGGTTGGCGCGTTAATATTGATAGGCTCTGCGTTGGGCGTGAATGTGATCGCTCATCATTGGCGGCGGCATTAAAAATAAACAAGGTTTCAGTTAAGACCCCTGGGTGATATACTATTTAGATTAAATTGGAGAGAAACATATGTCTGGTAAAAAAATGAATAATAATCGCCTAGGAGAAGCGGGTAACGTCCTGTTTCTAATCTTGATCGCTGTGGCTTTGTTCGCGGCGCTTTCATACGCAGTGACGCAGTCAACCAGAACTGGTGGCGGTAGTGGCGATAACGAAACAGCCCTAATCAGCTCGGCGCAGTTAACGCAGTATCCGGCCTCAATCAGAACCGCGGTTGTGCGCATGATTATCGGCGGTACAGATGTTGGTGATCTCGAATTTAATACACCAACGAATTTCAGTAATTGTGAAACTGGAACAAACAATCAATTTTGTGTGTTTCATCCCAACGGTGGTGGTGCGACTTATGCGTCTGCGCCAACGGATATGATGTCTGCCGGTTCTGGTAACACAGCAGGAACATGGACATTTAATGCAGAAAACCAAATTGATTTGGCTGGTACATCCAGTGGTGATGATGATCCCGTGGCGGCAACAGCAGATGTTATTGCGTTCTTGCCCGGTATTACGCTTTCACTATGTCAGAGAATTAACCAAGAATTAGGCCTGCCTTCAACGCCCCCAGTTGAGACTGGTATTAACGTGGCAACGCAAATGGTGAACTCTGATGGGTCTTCGTCAGCTGGTATATGTAGCGTTTGTGCCGCTGGCGCAACGATTGGTACCGGTGGTGCTGGCGCTGGCGCTCTAGATGGTCAACCATTTGGGTGCTTCGAATTAACAGCGGCTTCAGGAAACTACGTGTATTACCACGTGTTGGTTGAGCGCTAGAATTCAACGCTTCACAGCTTAAGAGAGCAGAAATGCCATATAAAACACAACACGGGCGCAGGCCAAACCTTCGTAAAGCGGAGCGCGGCAGCGCCCTTGTTTATATCTTGATAGCTATTGCCTTGTTGGCGGCTTTGACTGTTACCTTCATGGAGCCATCATCGCAACAAACCTCGTCTCAAAACACATTTAAAACAGCATCCGCGCTGCAGGGGCAGGTCGATGTTATCCGCTCCGCAATGCAGGAATGCGTTTTGTCGTATCCGCAAGGGGACGGCACAATTGACACAGGCGTAGCAGGCACAGATCCTGATGCACGGGATAATTACCCGATTAATCCAAATTCTGATTTTTATATTGGCTCAACCGATGGCCAGTCTGGTGATCGTTTGGTGCGCAATTTGCGTTGCCCCGGCAACCAAACTGGCGTGCAGCCCAATGATCATGAGCTGCTATTCGGTGGCGGCTCAGGCAAATATCTTCAGCCTGCGCCGGATCTGTTCAGTGATTGGCAATATTATAACGGCGAAGATGGTATTTACTTTTGGACAGAAACCGCCAAAAGCGATGCGTTTTTGAACACCGCCCTTACAAAGCTGGACGAAAAATATTCAGAATGTGAAGCGGACGTTGTTGATGCAACGGGCGGCGTTGTTAATCTCGATAGTGATGGCCCTCCTGGCGTTACGCAATGCACCAGCGGCAGCCTATGTTTCCGCATATGGCTTGTGTCCAACACGGCGACGAATATATATGGCGGTGACACGGATGGTGATGAGGGCGGCTGTCCTTAGGGCGCTTTAAGGGCTTTAACTTCTTCTTTTACACGTAAGAATTCTACAGGTACTTGTTCAACGATTTCGCTGGAATCTATTTGCTGCTCTGCATTGCTCTGCACTTTTGATGCTAAATCTCCAAGTACATTACAGCATGCGGAGCGCGCGGATCCTTTTAAGCTATGAGCCGCTTCCGCTAGGTCATGAAAATCTCCCGCCTCTTGCGCGGCTGCAATTTTATCAATCAGCGGCGCAGTCATTTCAACGAACATATGAAGCATGTCGATAGTGTCATTATCAAAGCTGCCCATTTGCACCTTCATCATTTCTATATCAACTGCGGGTGGAAGATCGCTGTCGGTGCCGCCGCTGGTCTCTAGTTGTTCATTAGGTTCTGCGTTTTGCTCAAGTCTTTCTGATGTATCGTCGCTTAAAAGCCCCCAACGAATAAGAAGGCCGCGAAATTGCCCCATTGATACAGGCTTCAGCAAGCATTCATCAAAGCCATGGCTGAGATAGGTGTCGCGCTGCGCCATTTGTACATCGGCGGTTAAAACGATCACGGGGAAATGCTTGTCGCTATCTTTTTCCTGATCCCTAATGGTTTCAATGACGCCGTATCCATCAATTTCAGGCATGTGAAGATCGGTGATGAGTAGTCCATATTGTCCCGTTTCAAGCATCTCTAGCGCTTGCTTGCCGTCATGGGCAAAATCAAATTCTATGTCTAGCTTCTCAAGTTGTTTGCCAAGTACGTAGCGCACACTGTCCGTGTCCTCAGCAATTAATAAGCGCGAGGGACCATCAATAGTTGTGCGCACCACTTTACTGGCGGCGTCAGCAACGGTCTCGCCCAGTCCCGCGCGGCTGGCGGGCTTGGTTAGATATTTTGCGCCAAGCGCCTGCAGACTATGCTGCAACCCAACGTCATCGCGCACGGTATACATGATGAGGCCCATAAAGGGGCGTATTTGAACAAGCTCTTTAATGAGGTCTAGCCCCAGCCCATCAGGCAGGCCTTGATCAATAATTCCAACATCAAAGGGGCGGCGTTTAATAAGCTCTAAACCTTCTGCATATGTGGGGCAAAGCTCAACGCTAGCGCCCATAGAGCGCAGAGAGTTCACGATCTCCTTACCGCCTTGCGGATGGTCTTCAACAGATATCACGGATATACCATCCAGAACGGGAAGCTCCACTGTGTTCGTGTCTGTGCCTACTTCCTCTGTTGGGATTTCAAACCAAAAAATTGAGCCCTTGCCAAGGTCGCTAGTTACACCAATTTGTCCGCCCATAAGCTCAACTAGTTTCTTGGATATAGATAGCCCTAAACCTGTGCCGCCATATTTGCGAGAGGTGCTGCTGTCGGCTTGCGTGAAAGAACCAAACAGCTTGTCGCACACCTCTTGGCTCATGCCGATACCGCTATCAATTATTTCAAAGCGTAATCCTACGCGGTCTTGCGGCACATCAATCTGGCTCGTTTGAGCGGTCACCTTAACCGTTACTGTTCCAGTGTCTGTGAACTTCAGCGCATTGCCGGCAAGGTTCATGATGATTTGCCGCAGGCGCTTCGGGTCACCAATTACAACAAAGGGCACATCCTGATCTATATCATCAACCAGCTCTATGCTAACGCCGTGTACCTTAACGCTCAAGGCTTCTAAGGTGCCGCGCACAAGCATACGCACTGGCACTTCAAAAACGTCTAGCTCCATCTTGTTGGCATCCATTTTAGCTAGATCGAGAATGTCATCCAAAATCTCTAGCAGCCC
>CAKZMN010000352.1 GCA_937128575.1 uncultured Alphaproteobacteria bacterium
GGCGTTACATATTCGGCGCGCACGGAAGACACTTCGGGTAATGATGTTTTTGAGGAAGAAGAGTTGCGCGGCCATGTTGTGGCCAAGGGGCTTTGGAATATGAATGATAAGTGGCGTTCAGGTTTGAATATTGAATGGGCGTCAGACGATCAATATACGCGTCAATATGACTTTGATGAGTTGGGCTTTAGTAATGATGACGTATTAGAAAATGAGATTTATGCGGAGCGTTTTTCAGGGCGCAATTATGCTGTTGCCCGTATTTTGGCGTTTCAAGATATTCGCGTAGGAGAAAGCCGTGAAGATCAACCGGAGGTTTTGCCGGAGATCATTGCAAGCTTTAAGGGGGAACCGGGCGCGGTGCCTTTGATTAAGGGTAGTTGGAACGTGGATACGTCTTTTCTTGGTTTGCAAAGGGAGGGCTCCCAGCAAGATATGAATCGCTTTAGCCTCTCTGGTGGATGGAGCAGGCGTTTGGTTTCTGATTATGGGTTGTTGACAAATGTGCAGGCGAATGTGCGCGGTGATGTTTATAATACGCGGGACAAAAACGCGATCACGGCCAATTTGGGGCAAAATGACAGTAGTTCGGAAACGCGATTTTTCAGTAATGCGCATATACAAAGCAGTTATCCCATGGCGAAGCAGTTTGAAACAATGCAGGCCACCATTGAGCCCGTTGTTTCTTTGACGGTCGCGCCGAACATTAGAACCAATAACGATATTCCCAATGAAGATAGTCAGGACGTTCAGATTGATACTAGCAATTTGTTTGAACCTAATCGCTTCCCAGGGCTAGACCGCATTGAAGATCAATCGCGCGTTACATATGGTTTGCGCACTGGGCTTTATGGTTATGGTGGGAGTTACGGTGATATCTTTGTTGGGCAGAGCTACCGTTTAGACGAAGATAATAATCCCTTTCCCTCTGGCTCGGGGCTTGATACCCAAGATTCTGATATTGTAGGGCAAATTACCGGTAACTATGAAGGTAAATACAGCCTGAATTACCGTTTTCAGTTGGATAATGAAGATATGTCGCCGCAACGTCATGAGGTTGATGCCTTTGCCAATTGGCGCAAGCTTCAGCTATCGACGCGTTACTTATTTGCGAAGGCCGTTGATGGCACCGGTATTACGGGTAGTCGTGAACAGATACAGGGCACTGCGGCTTATTATGTTGCGGATGATTGGCGTGTTCATACTGGCGCAACTCAAGATTTGGGTGAGGATTCTGGGCTTCGTAAAGCCTATGTTGGTTTAGATTATTATGGGCAGTGCGTTTCTTTTGCCCTAACGGCGCAGCGTAATTATACGGATGATTCATCAGGGGATAGCGATACGGAGATTCTTTTCCGCATTGGGCTTAAAAATATTGGTGAATTTGTCTCATCGGGCTTGCGTCCGGACACCACAACAGAATAATCTTTTCATTGTACGTACTTAACTCTCGATAGGACATTGTAGATCAATGGATTTGATCCTAGATCCCAGCTTTCATATGTGGTTTGTCCTCGGCTTAATGGGGATGGCTATTATTGCCTTCATCCGTGAAGAACTACCGCTTGAAATAACTAGTGTTGCCTTGCTGACCTTACTTTTACTGTTTGGTCAACTTTTCCCATATGTTGATGCAAACGGGCGGAATGAGCTCGATTCTATGACGCTGCTAGCCGGGTTTGCTAACCCGTCTTTGATTGCGGTTTTGGCGCTGCTGGTTATGGGGCAGGGGATGATTCACACTGACGCGCTGCGGATTGTGACCAATGTTTTTGCGGTCTCGGGCTATAAACGGGTTTGGTTTGCGATTTTTGGGGTGCTGCTTTTTGTTTTGGTGTGTAGTGCGTTTTTGAATAATACGCCGCTTGTGATTATTGCTATCCCACTTATACAAGTCTTGGCGACGTCCGTTGGAATGTCGGAGAGCCGGGTGATGATCCCGCTGAGTTATGCGGCGATTTTGGGCGGTATGACGACGCTTATTGGTTCATCTACCAACCTTTTGGTGGCAAGCTC
The DNA here is from genome assembly GCA_937128575.1 of uncultured Alphaproteobacteria bacterium. Classification (GTDB taxonomy): domain Bacteria; phylum Pseudomonadota; class Alphaproteobacteria; order Micavibrionales; family Micavibrionaceae; genus JAGRKE01. Next base: position 2,017 of record CAKZMN010000352.1, read on the forward strand.
TATGAGCGAGCTTGGGTATGAGCCTTTGAAGTTTTTTGATTTTGTTGCGCCGGGCTCCATTATGGCGGCGGGTGGGTTTGTTTATGTGATTTTTGTTGTGCCACGCCTTTTGCCGGACCGTACCTCTATGGTGCGCCAGTTTGCCGGTAATGATAAGGAATTCGTGGCTGAGCTGGATATTGCCAGTGATAGTAAATTGATTGGTATGCAGTGCGAGGAAGGGAGTTTTCCCGAGCTAGGCGATTTGAATATTAAACTTATTCAGCGCGGCGGGCATTTGATATTGCCGCCCTTTGAGGGGTACGGCATTGAAGCGGGAGATATTTTAATTGTCTCCGCGACGCGTAAGGCTTTGACGAAGCTGCTCTCTAAGTATCCGGGGTTTTTGCTGTCTGAGGAAGAGGCGGCGATTATTGATCAAAAAGATGAAGATTCTGATGCGCCAAGTTTAGAAGGTGCGGAGACCAGAATTTTGGCTGAGGTTATGGTCACGCCGGCCTCGCGCATGGTTGATATGTCTTTGGACCATGTGAGTTTCGAAAAGCAATTTGGCGCAATTATCCTTGGTATTCAACGCCGGGCGCGCGTGGTGCGCAGGCGTTTGGGGCGCATTCGTTTGGAGGCGGGTGACGTGCTTTTGGTTGCAGGGCGGGGCCGCGTGGTTGATGCGATGCGTGATAATTCTGACTTTATTGTTTTGTCAGGCTCCAAGCGTGATTTGCCTGCGCCGGGTAAGGCCCCGATTGCGGGCGCTATTTTCTTGCTGGTTATTGGTTTGGCGGCGACGGGGGTGTTTTCCATTCCTGTTGCGGCGATTACGGGCGCGGTGGCTATGGTGTCGTTTGGGTGTTTGAATATGCGCCAAGCTATTCGGGCGCTGGATCGTAAGATTTTCTTGCTTGTGGGCGCGATGCTGGCTTTGGGGACGGCGCTGCAGGTAACGGGCGGCGCGCGTTATATTGCGGAGCTTATTTTGGGGCTGCCCTTTGTGGATACGCCGCTGGCCATGGTTGCGGTGCTATTTATTTTGGTGGCGATTGCGACAAATGTTTTGACCAATAATGCGTGTGCGATTTTGTTTACGCCCATTGCGCTGAACCTTGCGGGGAATGTGCAGGTTGATCCAGGGCTCAGCCACGATATTGCGTTTATATTTGCGGTGACCGTTGTGTTTGCCGCGAACTGTTCTTTTGCTTCGCCCATTGGGTATCAAACCAACTTGCTGGTTATGGGGCCGGGGCATTATAAGTTTGGTGATTTTTTCAAAAGTGGTGTGCCCCTTGTCGGAATAATGTGGGTCACGTATATTCTGATCGCTAAATATTATTTCGGACTTTGATGATTTAAAGATATGAGCTTAAATTCCTATAATCCTCATTCGCGCTATCGTAGGCGCTCTATGAACCGCATGGTTAACTTTGTGGTGGGGGCTAGTCTTATCTTTATTTTGGTGGCGTTTGGGTTTTGGCTAGGTGGTCAAAATGATGAGGGGCGCGCCCATGCCCTGAAGATGGAGCTTGAATCTGTTGAGCAGCAAAAGGAAGATACAGAAGCGATGTTGACGGATCTTCGTACGGAGGCGCAAACCGCCACTATGCGCTATGAGCAGCTTCAGCAAGAGATTAACGAACAAATGCCAGCGGGCGGCCCGGTTGAGGAAATCATTGCGCTCGTCCGCAAACAAATTGAAGAAGGCGCAGATCCGGAGCGCCTTGTTTTTGCCTTGCGCTCTGCCCGCGCGCCGCGCAATTGCGCCGAGCCAGAAACGCGCCGCTTTGTTGTTTCAACGCCGGCTTATAAGGGCGCGGATAGCGAGGTCAGCATTGCGGATGGCGCGATTGTGATTAAGGGCTCTGGCGTTTCTAGTAAGAATAAAGATGGCGCGGCGGAGGCGTGGTATGACGCATCCAAATCCGTCGCTATGACGTTTGTGTCTGGGGATGGTGTAGCGCAGGTAAAAAAAGGCGTTATGCCGCTTCATCACTCGGTTGTGGCGGGCGCGCGGGAATATAGATTTACGATAGAAGAGGGCGCGCAGTCCTTTGCCAAGGTCACTTTCGATAGTTGTGATTATCCCTAAAATGCCCGTTTGATGCGGCTGTTATTGCTGCGCTTTTATAATATTTTTAAATAATGGTTTCAGCTTGGCTTTGGTTTTAAGGTTCAGCGAAATGCGCCGCGCGCCATATAGATCTGGATTGACGCCCTTACCGATTATGCTGACGTCTATGTCGCCGTCTAGTGGGCCGTTTAGCTTAAGTTCTAGCGTGTCATAATGGTAGTTTTTAAGCGCCATGCTGATGGTTTCTAGCTCTAGCTCATCGCCCTCAAAGAAGTTTGGTGTATTATCATACAAATAGCGCAGCGTGCCGGAGCTTTTGCTAGATAGTGATGCGTTCTGAATGAATAGCCGCCCCTGCTTTTGTATGATTGGGATCTTGCCCTTGAGCAGGCCTGTGGCGCTGAAGCCCTTGGCATTTATGTTTTGCATCAGTTTAAATAGGTTTATATTTTTTAGCTGCAATATCCATTTTTCGTTGTCGCGGATTGGGTTGAAGTTATCGATGTTTAACTGCCCATCGAGTAGCTTCACGTTTAAAGATTGAAAATTCAGGCGCCCATCTGCGACTTGTAGGTTAAGTGTGCATTGATGATCTATCGTTAGGGGCAGGGCGCAGCCGAAGTTTTTTGGTTTTTCGGTGGTTAAAGAGGATAGGTCGCTGAATATAAGGGGGCCGGAAATGCTGGTGACGTTTATGGGTCCGGCCTGATAGGCGGCGTCGGTGATTTGTGTTTTTAATGCGCCGGATAAGGCGGAGCCTTCGCGTTTGAAATCGCCCGCGATTGTGACCTTGCCGGATGAGAATAGGGCGCTGTCTAGGGCGGTTAAGAAGATGGGGGTGGAGCTGATTGTGCCGGCATAGTTTTCAGCATTTTTAATTGCTATTTTTCCATCTATATCAATATTTTTTTCTGCGTTCTTAATATTATAAATTAATGAGCTTTGGTTTGTTTTTTCATCAGCCCGTAGCGTGAACTCGGTGTTTATGGCTGCGGTTTTTTCAAAACATTTTTTACCTAATCCATAACTTATTATTCCTTGAGATAATGTAATTTTTCTAGAGCAATTTTTGGATATAAAGATCGAGAGAAATTACCATTTGATATATTCATCTCAATGATTGAATGTATGGTTAAAGTTGTTGAAATCCCGCTCAGCATAGACTTTGAGGCCGGATATGGGCAAACTCCTGATGAAATTTGTTC
>CAKZMN010000353.1 GCA_937128575.1 uncultured Alphaproteobacteria bacterium
CTATTCTAGCGCCATAGCCGCGCGCGGCACAACATAAATATACGGCAGCGACAAGGTTTCAGAAAATCTTTTAAGCAATTGTTCTATATTCTTTTTTTGATTTACTGACCTCTGCGCCTCGTAAATATATCGGCTCCGGATTTTCATGAACCATGGCTGGCTGCTCAATCAAAATCTGTGCAATATTTTCTGGATCCGGCAGATTGAAGCCTTCAATAATTTCCGCCTCCGGCGCCAGTTCCTTAAACCGAAGCGCCGCATCCCCCACAAAAACACGCGCCGAAACCTGCGCCATAATATCCGCCGCCAGCGCCGCGCGCGCCTCAGAAACCGCCGCGCCCGTCACATCAAATTCCTGCACGTAAAAATCTTCGCGCCGCGTTTCAACCAAAACGGCAAAGTTCTGCTCCGGCTCGTGGGTTAAAACATATTGCCGCGCCAAAACTTGCAACGTACTCACCCCAAACAGCGGCGCGCCCGTGGCCTGCGCCATTGCGCGCGCCGTTGACATACCAATACGTAGCCCCGTAAAGGCGCCCGGCCCAACCGTTGTGACAATCGCGCCCAGATCATCAAACGAAATCCCCGCCTGCGCCATCACATCATTAATCATCGGCACCAGCTCTTGCGCCTGCCCGCGCGGCATGTCTTCACTACGCGCAAAAGCTTCCTCGCTTGCGGTTAAATACACACAGGCGCTGCACCCGCCCATGGCGGTGTCGATTGCTAAAACTTTTGTAAACGCGTCGCTCATTTGCTCACCTTTAAAATCCCGCGCATCTTAATACAAATAACGCAGCCACGGCAAACCTTTGATTATAAAAAGAGATAAGGAAAATAATGTTGGTTTTTTCGGCGCATCTCTGCTTTAATCCGAGACATCAAACATAAGCTATAAACAAAGACCACAAGGGGCCAGCAGCGCTTTTAATGATGATGCGTATTCTTCTTCATGCACACAGACAGCTTTTATGCGCATTTGTCCTGCTATGCGCTCTTCCCAGTGCAAGCGCCCCCTCTCTTGCGGCAGGAACCTTAAGCGAAGACAAAACCTCCGCCGTAATTTTGGCCTATGGCCGCATCGGTGAAGACGCCTACCCCGCAACCAGCCTGCGCGCCGATCAATTCACTGCCCATTTAGAAGAGCTAAAGCGCGACCGATATAACGTCGCCCCCATCCCCCGCATCATCGCCGCGGCAAAGGCGGGACAAGCCCAACCCAATCGCACCATCGGCATTACATTCTCCGGCGCATACCAATCCGCCTACGACAATGCCATGCGCGCGCTCATTGAAAACCAAATCCCCTTCACCGTTTTCTACGCCACCGATCACGCCGATAGCGGCCTAACCAATCATCTGGACTGGGCGCATTTAAAAAAGCTAAAACAAACTGGCCTCGTCACCTTCGGCCTACTGCCCGCCTCCTATGGGCACATGAATGAGGGAGATAGCGCCGAAACCTTGCGCAACATAAACCGCGCCCGCGCCCGCCACCGCGAAATGCTGGGGCTAGAGGCTGATTTCTTCTCCTACCCCTTCGGTGAATATTCGAATGAATATAAAGACACGATAAAACAGCAGGGCTTTACAGCCGCCTTCGGGCTGCATTCGGGCGTGACCCATATCGGCGCTGATTTCTTCGCCCTTCCGCGCTTTTCCATGACTCAAAATTACGGCAGCCTAGATCGCTTCGAACTCGTCGCCAATGCCCTGCCCCTGCCCGCAACAGACATTGAGCCCAATAACGCCTACCTATCAAGCGACAGCCCCGCCATCGGCTTCACCATCTCCCCAGATCTAACCACAAAGATAGAGCAGCTCTCCTGCTTCATCTCCGGACAAGCGCAACCACAAACAGAAATATTGGGAAAAACCCGCGTTGAGCTAAGACTGGCCGAGGCTCTATCAGATGAGCGAACGCGCGTAAATTGCACAATCCCAACACAAGACAGCGCCGGTGAAGAGCGCTGGCGATGGCTAGGGATGCTACTCGTCAGAAAAGCAGTAGCGCCCAATAATTATGAACCAGAAATAATAGAAGCAGAGGCTGAAATAGAAGTAATGGAAGTACCGCCCGCTACGCCGGAACTGCCCGCACCTCAGTAACCTCAGGTACAAAATGCTTCAGCATATTCTCAATGCCCGACTTCAGCGTCATGGTGGAGCTAGGGCAACCAGAACACGCGCCGCGCATCTCTAAATAAACAACGCCATCATCAAAGCTATCAAAAACAATATCGCCGCCATCTTGCATAACGGCGGGACGCACGCGCTCTTCGATCAATTGCTTAATTTGAACCACAATTTCATCATCATCTTCGCTAATGGCGCTGCTATCATTATTCGCACCTTCCAAAACAATCGGCTGCCCGGTTGATAGATGCTCCATCAATGCGCCCAGAACCATGGATTTAAGCATGCTCCAATCCGTGTCATCGGCCTTACTAACGGATACAAAGTCAGATCCCAAAAACACACCAGAGACGCCTTGCAAGGCAAATAAGCGCTGCGCCAATGGTGAGGCTTCAGCATCCTCCAGTGATTTAAACTCCATCGCGCCGCCGGGCAATACATCTTGGCCAGGCAAAAACTTAATGGTTGCGGGATTGGGTGTGGCTTCAGTTTGAATGAACATCGCTTAAAATTCCTGATGATTAATATATATGAATGGATGTAAGGCGCTTGCGCTTAAAAAGCAAGCTTTAGACAAGGCTGTCCATCACGGCGCTTTCAATATTGCCCGGTACAATCGTCAGGGGAACATTCAACTTGTTCAGTCCCTTGCCCGAGAAATAGGAAACCAGCGGCCCCGGCCCGCCCGATTGCGCAGCGCCGCCCAAAATCAACTTCGTGATACTGGGGTCTTGATCAATGATATCCAAAACCATCTGAGATACATTCCCCGACTCCTCCAGATACAACCCCGGCAGCATGGCCGCAACAGAATTAATCACCCCAGCCGCCTCCAGCAATTCTCGCTCGGCCTCGGCGCGATATTCTTCATGCATCCGATCTTGAATATCGCCCCAATGCTGAAACTCTTCCTTCTCCAGAACATGAAGCAGCGCCAGCTTCGCCCCATTCGACAGCGCAAGCTTCGCCGCATAATGAAGAGCCACACCAAATTCATCGGTATTATCAACCACCAGCAAATAAACCGGCGCATCGCCCATAGGTTTAAATTGTCTCTGTGTTTTCTCGCTCATATTCTTATCCCTTAAGAACTCAGTCTACGACGAATAGCGTTAGAGAGCCAGCCCACACCCATCGCAAAACACACACACAAGAACCCGTATGTAAACGCCCATGAATGCGCAAAGTTATAAATCGCCGCGCTACGCCCGACCTGCGCAACCTTCAGCTCGGTCGTGCGCACATCCTGCACCTTCCCGTTTTTCAGTAGATGCGTTTCAATCGTATACAGCCCCGTCGGCACATTGGACGGCAAATAAAGCGTGGTGCGGAAAAACTTATCATCAATATAGGTAATGGGCTGCGCCTCCGTTGGGAACAGGCGCGCCGCCTGCTTGTTACGGATCAAGGCATCTTGAAACCCCTTCACCACCGGCGCATCAAACTTCTTCTCGTCCTTGGACGCAAAGCGCAACGTGTCAGCCCCCAAATAATTCGCGCGACGCACATCCTCTGGCGCAATCTCCGTCTCTGGCTTGCTCAGCGCGTAATCATAATAAATAGGAACAGATTCAAATTCCATGCCCTTGCGGTTCATCCAAACGCCTAGAATTTTCTTCTTCTGGCGCACAACCATTTTACGGCGCGGCCCCTTGATGGTGATCGCAATATCACCCGGCTCGCTCTGTACACCAAACAGGGACAAATGCGCCCCGTTAAAACCGGTCGTGATATCAACATGATCCACGGCTAAATCAATAACAACATCGCCCTGCGCCCGCGCACCGTTAAACGGCGCAAAGCCCGCCATAACCAACGCTGCAATAATTATAAATAAATTCCTCATCGCACCACCGTAGAGAAAATTTCAATCGGTTCGATAAATAAATTGCCGGACAAACGAAGGCTAACCACGATAATCAACAGCGCCAAAATAATCCGCGCATGAAGCGGCTTAATCTTGCCATTAAACGCCACACCAAACTGCGCACCAATCACCCCGCCCGCAATCAAAATCGCGGCCAGCAATATATCAACCGTCTGGTTGGTCACCGAATGCAGCATCGTGGAAATAGAAGTCGTAAAAACAATTTGAAACAGCGACGTGCCCGCCACCATCAAGGTCGGCATACCAATAATGTAAATCATCGCCGGCACCAACAAGAACCCGCCACCAATACCAAGGATAGAGGCCAAAATACCGCCAACAAACCCAACCCCAACGGGCAACAGCGCACTGATATAAAGATTGGATCGATTAAACCGCGTCTTAAACGGCAAGATCGCCTTAAGGCCTGTCACCTTATTCGTGTTGAACTCACTACGCATATTCTTCTTTTTGAAGAACATCGTGAATATGCTCTCGACCAGCATCATCGTACCGATGGAGCTAAGCAGCACAACATATAGAAGCGAAATCACAAAATCGATTTGCCCAAGATATTGCAGCAATTTAAAAATCGAAATACCAATGAGGGAGCCAACCGTGGAACCAATAAGCATAAACCCGCCCATCTTGAAATCCACATGCCCCTTACGCAGATGACCAAGCATCCCCGACATACCATTGGCAACAATCTGACAAGGCTGCGTCCCCACCGCAATCGCCGCTGGCACGCCGGTAAAAATCAAAAACGGCGTCGTCAAAAATCCGCCGCCAATACCAAAAAGCCCCGACAGAAAGCCAACAAAGGCACTGACGGAGAAAATCATTTCGGCGGAAACCGCCATCTCGGCAATGGGAAGATAAACCTGCATAAAGCGCGCTAGATCGTTAGGGGTTCGTATTCTCTAGGCCAAAGAATACTAGAAACCGCGCCTAAAAACCAAGCTCAATATAAGAGAGATTTAATAATATACAGATTCTGCTGGCGTTGGGCCTCGGCTCACAATCATCGGATCGGCAACAAAGTGACGATAATGACCACCGGGAAGCTCGTGAATTTCTTTGCGGAAATTGATCGAGGACGCAATGCGCAAAAATTCATCATGCCACTGCTCATATAATGACGCCTGCGCGGAGCATTCGAAAATATAGGCATTGTCACGATACAAAGACACAAAGGCAATGCCGCGGCGCTGCATACGCGGGCCGCTATCGGAAATAAAACTCATATTGGCGTAACTACCAAAACCGCGCCCTAGAGCAGCATCGTCACCGACCTCACCCAAATTGGCTGCGGCAAATTCGCCAACATAACCTTCCCAGAAATCACGGCTGTAATTCACGTGCTGGATATTGGTGGAATAACGCTGCGGATAAATAACGCTGCGGCGGTCTTCACGTACGCGCACACGGCACATCGGAAACGCGCCATCGCTCGGCGCCATAATGGTCAAAATATCGTCGGGTTTTTGGTCATGCACCATGCGCCACGTATCGGGATACGCGACAGACAGCTTGGTATGCGCATCATGCCAATGAAAAACCGCATCCGCGCGCGCCGATGAAACATGCGCGCCAGAAACGCCAAGAACTAAAACTGTAATAGCGGTCAGAAAGGACCTAAAAGAAATAAGCATAACACCCCGTTTTTATTCAATTTTATGAACAAACCCAAATACCATTATGCCTGATTTTCCCGAATCTGGCTAGCTTTTAAATAGAGGGGTCAAGAGGCCCCGCCAAAGGATCAATAAAAACGCCGTTCCTATCAAGCGCACTCAAGAAATCAACCGCGCCTACATGCTTTTTACGGCGTAATTCATTAAACGTATCACTAATGATGCTTTGTGCATCTGGCCTCAAATCAACCATTTTCCCACTATAGGCACTCAGACTGCCAGAGGCATCAACCGCGGCGCGCAAAATCTCAAGCGCTCTTTTTGGAACATCAATTTCAATTTTCACAAAATCATCAGTGGCCATGGGGTGATAATTACCAAGAACCTCTTTCGAGATAGGCACAGTGATAATAGATTTATGATTAAGTTCGATTGTAACTGGGCGCTTTGTCGTTCTGTCTTCTTGAACAGTTTCACCTTTTTTAAGATCTATAAACGGTGGTTTTCTTGAAAATTCTGGCTGCGCAGCCACCTCAACAGAATAAGGCACTTCTTTAGGATAGCTAGCGTAAGACGCCTGATAGGCAAGCAATTCACAATCTTGTTCAAAATGCGTGTAACCAGAAATTTCCAAATTGGGATTATACGCTTCCCTAATATCTTTCATCAGACCAACATTTTGATCCGCCACATAACCAGCAATCGCTTTTTCTTTAAACTCAACTCTGACAAACATCTAGAACTCTCCAAGAAACTTAAAATAATAAGGGCATGTAATACACAAGCCAAAGAAATATGTCAAACAAAACCTAACCCAGCTCTCGCTCCACCTGCGCCGCGCGCACCTCAGCGGGAGAGCACATTTCAACGCTCATAAGCGGGCTTAAATAATAGTCATAGCTTTTGAATATACCGCGATGGTGCTTATAATTGGCCTCCATCGCCTCCACCCCTTCTACCGTGAGGTCAAAAACAAACGCCGCACCCGCATCTTGCGCCACCTCGCCGCGCTCCAAATCATCCGCAAAGGCCTGACGCGCCATGGCGTTCATCGCGAAATGCATCGCCGCAATCGGCACGCGAACATCCACATAACTATCCGAAGTATCATCCAGATATATCCGCGTCATATAAAGTGGCGCAGATTGCTCATTATAATAACTACGAAAACTCTCAACCACCGCATGGTTTAACGCCTGATAAGGGGGCAGAGCATAGGGCGAAGGCGCCATGCTTTTAATATCGACAATTTGCGACCAAGACGCTGTGCTTTGCGCCTTTCCAAACTTCGCCTTCAGGCTAATTCCACCGCGCACACCAAAATTCAAGACAAACCCTCGCCAACGATTAATGATCGCAAGACTTAGCACACACACAAAACTTATGTAAAGAAAATTAAACCCCTAAGCGACGTGAGATTCCACAAAATCTATATGCTTTTGCCCCCACCCGACAAAACCTTTGCGCGCCTCTTTGGTTTTAAGATCAATGTTTTGACCACGCTGAAGCGCTTGGTTAAACATCTCCACAAACCTGCCAATCGGAATTTCCGTCAAATCATGGGACTTAAAATAATCCTGCTCGGGCGTGCCAATGCGCGCGCCATATTGCACCCGACCATTTTCACCATAATGGCGCATAATAAAGCTATCCACGACCGACAACTCAGTAACATGCACGGGCGGTAAATTATTCTCTGGCTGATGCGGTCGCGTTTTTTCCGCAAACTCGAGTAATATTTTGTTTTTATATCCGGCTAAACGATCCGCTTCGGCGGGGCCCACCTCATCTTTATGAAGCTGCGACAAATATGCTTTCGCCCCGTCATTGGCAACATTCAAAATCTCACCCTCCGCCAGACGCCTTTCTCGCAATGCCCAAAACGCGGCAATCGGCACGTCCAGTATAATCGACTCACTATCAATGCGCGGG
>CAKZMN010000354.1 GCA_937128575.1 uncultured Alphaproteobacteria bacterium
GGGGCTGTTGTCGTCATTTCCAAGCCATACAACACTGACGAGTTCATCTGTGAAGCCGGCGAACCATGTGTCGCGGCTGTCTTGTGATGTGCCGGTTTTACCGGCGGCAGGGAAGGGCAGTTTTGCGCGGCGGCCCGTGCCTTCCTCGATCGTGCCCTGCATCATTACGGCGAGGCGCTGCATGTGTTTTTGATCAACCACGCGGCGTGTTTTGCGGCGCGCAGGGCGTTCGTAATATAGCTCCCCGCCTTCTCCGGTGATTTTTGTTATGCCGTATGGATAAACGGCGAAACCGCCATTGGCGATGGTGGCGTAGGCCGTGCTGATTTCCAATGGTGATACAGCGCCGGAGCCGAGAGACAGGCTCATGTCGCTAGGCAAATTAGAGATAATGCCGAGGCGTTTTGCGGTGTCTTTTACCGCGCGCACGCCGACGCTTTTCATGATGCGGAAGGCGACGGTGTTGAGAGAGAATTTAAGCGCGGCGGCGAGTGTGACTTCACCCATATATTTATTGCCGAAGTTTTTCGGGCGGTATGAACCGCTATCGATGGGGGCATCCAGAATGATGTCATCAGGCTTCCAGCCGCTTTCGAGCGCAGTAAGGTAGACAACAGGTTTGAATGCGGAGCCGGGTTGACGCTTGGCCTGCACGGCGCGGTTAAACTGGCTTTTTGTGTAATCAACGCCGCCGACCATACCGACAACCGCGCCATTGGGGCGCATGATGATGGCCGCGCCTTGTGACATGGCCTTGGCTTCGGCGTCGGCCTGTATTGATGATACGAGGGCGCCTGCGGCCTGTTTTTGAATGCGAGGGTTTAGGGTTGTTTCAACGATTATATCTTCGGCGGGCGTGCCGATAAGATCGTCCAGACCATCCACGATCCAGTCAGTGTAATAGCGCGCAGCGTTTGAGTCGCGGCGTTTATTGACGGGCTTGGGCGGCGTGTTTGTTAGATTTTTGGCCTTGGTTTCGTTGATATATCCGGTTTGCACCATGGCGCTGAGTACTACATCTGCGCGCTCCTTGGCGAGGGTTGGGTTATGTAGAGGGGAGTAGCGCGAGGGCGCCTTTAGAAGGCCCGCCAACGTTGCGGCCTGGCGCAGGTTAATGTCCTTCACCGCCTTGTTAAAATATAGACGCGAGGCCGCGTCAACGCCGTATGCGCCGGCGCCAAGGTAGACGCGGTTTAGATAGGCGCTCATGATTTCATCTTTGCTGAGCTCGCGCTCTAGCCATAGGGCGAGCATGGCTTCTTGGATTTTACGTTTGATCTTTCGGTCGCGGCTAAGGAATAGGTTTTTCGCGAGTTGCTGCGTGATTGTAGAGCCGCCCTGTGCGAAGCGTCTTTCACGGATGTTGACCATCATGGCGCGGGCAAAGCCGAGCGGGTCAATGCCGAAATGGCTGTAGAATCTGCGGTCTTCGATGGCGATGACAGCGTAGATTAAATGATCGGGGATGTCCTCTATAGACAGGCTGTTACCGTGCAATTCACCGTATCTGGTGATAACGGAGCCGTCGCTGGCCTTTACGGTGATGGATGTTTTGCGCTCAAAAGTGGCCTGTTTTGTGATGTCGGGAAGTTCGCCCGCATACCACGCCACCAAACCAATCATGAAGATGCCGCCCCACAGGCCAAGCACGAATAGCCATTTGACGATTTGCTTAAAGATCGAGCGTTTTACGCCCTTTTTCTTTGGGCTTTTGCGTTTGGATTTTGTGGGTTTTTTCTTAGCCATGGCGCGCCCCTTAGGAACAATCTAGCCAGTAGCGCTTGCGCGCAGGGAACTGCTCGGTTGAGGGGGTTTCATCGGCGAATTCACCGCCGCAAAATTCTATGGTTCTAATCGCGGCCTCGTTATCGGGGGAGGTGGTTAGCAAGGCGCGATCAATCCCCAGATAGCACGCGAAGGGGATGCCCTTTTGCAGGAGCTTTTTGCCAAAGCCCTTGCCGCGCATGGTGGGGCGAATGGTGAAATTGATATGGCCGCCGAGCTTTTCAAGGTGCCAGTTTAGGCGGTGGCGAATGATGAAAGAGCCAATAAACATGTTCTCCTTTACCATCCATAAATTGGTTTCGGGCACGGGTTCCACCCAATCGGCGAAGGGGTTGTGCAGGTGGCTGCGCCCCTCGTTCAAATCTTCGAGGAAGGCGGGAAAATTTTCGCTTAACTCATCAACTTTCAAGAAGTCATAGCGGCCCTCTGCGTGAAACTCTTTCAACGCTTCGAGGTAGCTTTCTTTGTATTCCATCGCTGGTTTAACGAGCTTGGATGCTGACATTTTTGAACCTTATATTGTTTCTTCGTTTTATGATTTTCACAATCAAACGAGCAAGAGAGAGTTTTTACATGATTTTATGGGGGAATGCAAAGTCCCTAGAACAGAAGTAGAGCGGCGAGGCCGAGGAAGGCGAAGAAGCCCACCACATCTGTGATTGTGGTTAGGAATACGGTCGATGAAATGGCCGGATCACCGCCCATGCGGGTGATGAGAATGGGGATGCTGACGCCGAAGAAGGCGGCAACGAATAAATTGATGATCATGGCAAGGCCGATAATGAGGCCGAGCAGGGGTGATTGAAACCACAGCAGTGTGATGATGCCGGTAATAAAGGCAAATGCGATACCGTTGAGCGAGCCGACCATGCATTCCTTGCCGATAACGCGCCAGGTGTTTGTGTCGGATAATTCACGTGTGGCCAGGGCGCGCACAGATACGGTCAGGGCCTGCGTTCCGGCGTTGCCGCCCATGGATGCCACGATGGGCATAAGCACCGCCAGCGCGATCATTTCCTGAATTGTGGCATCGAATAGCGAGATGGTGGCGGAGGCCAAAATGGCTGTGAGCAGGTTTACAAACAGCCAGCGAAAGCGCGTCCCCGTGGTTGACCAGACGGCGCGGTATAAATCGCCCTGATCCACACCCGCCATGCGGAGTAAATCTTCCTGCGCCTCTTGGTCAATAACATCGACGATGTCATCAATCGTGATCACACCAATCAGACGACCATGGTCGTCAATGACGGGCGTGGATGCGGTGTCGTCGCGGCGGAAAATATGCGCAACCTCTTCCTGATCCATTGTGGCGGGGATGGGGTGGGTTTCGTCTAGGGTTAGTTCCTGCAGCTTTGTGGCGCGGTCGGCGCGGACAAGTTTGTTGAGCGGGATTTGTCCGGTTAAGTGATAGGCGGGGTCAATGACGAACACGTCAAAGAAGTCCTCCGGCAGGTCATCCGCCGCGCTTCGCAGATAATCAATGGCCTTACCCACGGTCCAAAATTGCGGGATGGCGACGACCTCGCGCTGCATTAGACGGCCGGCGCTATCCTCGGGGAAGCTTAGGCCTTCCTCGACGGCGGTGCGCATTTTCGCGGACAGCTTTTGCATGATGCTGCGCTGTTGATCCTCGTCTAGATCGATAATCAGCTCTAGCGCGTCATCACTTTCAAGGGCGGAGATAATGCTCACAACCTCGGATGGTGGCATGGTGGATAGTGCGGCGCGGCGCAGCTCGGTATCCATTTCGGTGAATGCTACGGGATTAATGTCGCCCGCATACATAGACAGTAATTCGCGGCGGTCTTCCTCGCCAATTTTCGCGATCAGTTCGGCGGTATCGGCGTTGCTGAGATCTTCGAGAGAGGCATGGACGGTGTCGGCGTCTTGGGCGCGCACGGCATCGACGATGTCGGAAATCAGATCATCGCTTAGGAGGAATGCTAAATCCTCTGCGGTGCTTGGCGCGTTTTCATAGACGTCTTCCGGCATTGCGGATTTCTTCCTTATGTGGTTGCGGCGTGGTTGAACCAAAGAAATTCTGCCCTGAAAGAACCATAAAATGGACTATCAAATCAAGGTCATATCAACAAATGCTGATAAGCGGTGATTTGTTGCGCTTTAGTTTTCTTCTTCAAAAACCTGTGCGCCGACGGTGGCCAGAGCGGTCATGTTGATCAGGCCGCGCGTCGTGACAGACGGCGTGGCGATGTAACATGGACGCGCGGAGCCAAGCAGAAGCGGGCCAATTGAAATGCCATCGGCCAAAATGCGCAGCATGTTGAAGGCGATATTGGCGGATTCAACGTTAGGCATAATGAATAAATTTGCCTGACCTTTTAGGTTTGCATTTGGCATTACGGCGTTTCTGATGCTTTCAGATAGAGCCAAGTCAGCCGTCATTTCACCGTCGATTTCTAGGTTAGGGTCGCGTCTGCGGATATCGGCGTAGGCATCACGCATTTTTTGTGCAGAAGGCGCATCCGTATCACCGAAGTTGGAGTGGGACAGAAGCGCGACTTTTGGTGTGATACCAAAGCGGCGCACCTTTTCAGCCGCCATCAAAGTCATTTCGGATATCTGTGAAATGCTTGGGTTTGGATTAACATGCGTGTCACAGAAGAAATACGTGCCCTTGGATAATAGAAGGGTGCTGAGCGCGGCGGGGGTTTCCACGCCGGGCATAAGACCGATGATATCAATGATGTCTTCCATGTGGTCGCGATATTGACCAGTGGAGCCACAAATCATGGCATCAGCCTGATTTTTATAAACCATGAGCGCGCCAATTACGGTGGTGTTGGTGCGGATAGCGTTTTTAGCGTTGGCGGGCGTGATGCCGCGGCGCTCCATAATTTTGTGATAGGTTTCCCAGTAATCACGATAGCGGGAGTCATTTTCTGGATCGATCAAGTGCACGTCTTTATCGACTTCCATGCGTAGGCCGAGACGTTTAATGCGTGTTTCCACGACCTTTTTACGGCCGATGATTGTTGGGATGGCGATGCTGTCATCAATGGCGGTTTGTACGGCCTGTAGCGTGCGGTCTTCTTCGCCTTCACAATATACAACGCGCTTTGGGCTAGCTTCCGCGCGTTTGAAGATGGGTTGCATCACCAATTGAGAGCGGATGAAGAACTGGCGCAATGTTTGGGCATAGGCTTCGAAATCTTCGATCGGGCGTGAGGCCACGCCGCTATCCATGGCGGCCTTTGCCACCGCGATTGGTAGATCAACAATCAGGCGTGGGTCAAACGGTTTAGGAATTAGATATTCAGGGCCGAAGCTGAGGTTTTCGCCGCGATAAACTTTGGCGACCTCTGCGGATACTTCCTTGCGCGCAAGAGCGGCGATGGCCTCTACGCAGGCGATTTTCATTTCTTCGTTGATCTTGGTTGCGCCAACATCCAGCGCGCCGCGGAAGATGAAGGGGAAACATAGAACATTATTTACCTGATTTGAATAATCAGAGCGCCCTGTACAGATGATGGCATCTGGCTTTGCGGCGATGGCGTCCTCTGGCATGATTTCGGGTGTTGGGTTGGCCAATGTCATGACCAATGGTTTATCACCCATAGAGGCGATCATATCTTTATCGACCGCGCCGGGGCCGGATAGGCCGAGGAAGATGTCGGCGCCCGCGATGGCTTCTTTGATTTCGCGGTGCTTTGTATCGACAGCGAATTGTTCCTTTTGTGGGTCCATGCCTTTGTTGCGGCCTTTATACACAACGCCGTTGCGGTCACATACGATGATGTTCTCTTTTTTCAAGCCGGCGTGAACCAGCAGGTTCAAACATGAAATTGCAGATGCGCCCGCGCCAGAGGCGACAAGGCGAATTTTTGCAGGGTCGCGGCCCGACCACTCAATCCAGTTTTTGAAGGCGGCGGTTACGATGATGGCTGTGCCGTGCTGGTCATCGTGGAATACGGGGATGTTCATGCGCTCTTTTAAGCGGCGCTCAATTTCAAAACACTCAGGCGCTTTGATGTCTTCTAGGTTAATACCGCCATATGTGGGCTCTAGGGAGGCGACGATATCGACGAATTTCTGGATGTATTCTTCGCGGCGCTCGGCGGGGTCTTGTTTGCTGTCTTCGCTTAAGTCCATCTGGGTATTCATGTCGACTTCGACGTCAACAGAATCGATGTTGGCGAATTTTTTGAATAGAACGGATTTACCTTCCATTACGGGCTTGGAAGCCAATGCGCCAATATTGCCCAAACCGAGGACGGCTGTCCCTTCGGTGATTACGGCAACCAGATTGCCTTTGGATGTGTAGTCATAGGCCTTGAGCGGGTCTTCGGCGATTTCTTCACAAGGAACGGCCACGCCGGGGGAATATGCAAGAGCGAGGTCAGCCTGCGTTGCCATGGGTGTTGTCGGCTTCAGTGCGACTTTACCGGGCTTTGGGAACTGGTGATAATCTAAGGCTTGTTGGCGGAATGCCTTTTCTTTGTCTTCTGAAGATTTCTTGCTCACTAGTCGCTTCCTTTTGTCTTTGCAGTGCGTTACTGCGCTCCTAAAGTAGTGTTTTTTACTCGTCGTCGCTTGTGCCTGCTGCAACACAAAATCAAGCGACTGATTTAGTCTGTGTTTTGGTGCGGCCGAGAGGACTTGAACCTCCACGAACAATTAAGTTCACAGCGACCTCAACGCTGCGCGTCTACCAATTCCGCCACGGCCGCATTTATCCGTGTAAAAGGTAGAGCTGGCAGGGATAGCAGATGAATTACCCTTAGGCAACAGAGATAATGTGCCGCAGTGCGGTAATAATTGTGTTTTCCCCAGCGGGGTATTATACACGCTTATATGGAATGGAAAATCTCAGATAATCCGGTGGAATATGAAGGTGCGCTGGCGGCGATGGATGCCCGCGTGGCGGCGATCCATGAGGGGGGCGCGGATGACCTTGTTTGGCTATTGGAGCATCCGGCGCTGTATACGGCAGGCACGAGCGCGAAGCGTGATGATTTGCTGGATGAGCGTTTTCCGGTTTTTACAGCCGGGCGCGGCGGCGAATATACCTATCATGGGCCGGGGCAGCGCATTGGTTACGCGATGATTGACTTAAAGAAGCGTCAGCAACGTCCTGATATTAAACGATATGTGTTTGATTTGGAGGCGTGGATTATTGGCGCGCTGGCCGAGTTTGATCTTGCGGGAGAGCGCAGAGAAGGCCGCATTGGCATTTGGGTGAATACGGACGCAGGCGAGAAAAAGATTGCAGCCCTTGGTGTGCGGGTGCGACACTGGATAACGCTACACGGTGTTTCGATTAATGTTAATCCAGATTTATCGCATTTTTCCGGCATTGTCCCGTGCGGGATTAGCGAGTACGGCGTGACGTCGATGAAAGAGGTTCTGGGGCGCGACGTTTCCACGGCCGATGTTGATGCGGCGCTGAAGAAAAGCTGGGCTGCGGTTTTTTAGAAAAACTTGCAAAGCAGCAGTGTTTTATGTAAAAAATAACTTAAATTAAATACTGAGTGTAGTTACCAATGAACTTAAGTCGCTTTTTTAATAAAATTTCTTTTGGCGGGCGCCGAATGACAACACAAGAACTGGTGATGGCCAAAGACATTTTTGGTGATGATCTGAGCTGTCAAAAAATTCGAGTTCACGATGGTATTAGCCTTTATTTCTCAGAATCGGGGCGGGATGCGATCGCAATGGCGCCGAACAATAATGTTTACTATCAGCCTTATTACTACGAGCCGGATTTTTCAAAAGCCTCTTTCCTTAATAAACAAATTTTTATTCATGAATTGGCGCATGTTTTTCAGTACCAGCACGGCGTTGATACAGTAGAGCATCATTATAGAAATATAAAAGAACACCCTAATCATTCCGAAGCTTATGAATACACACGTGCAGATGTCGAAAAGGGTTTTGGTTTGATGAACACCGAGCAGCAGGCCCGTTTTGTTGATAACCTTTATCTTCTGAAGCTCTGTGAAGAAAAAGATGCAGCGGCTTTACTGTTTCGTTGTGAGTTGCAGCTGCAAGATATGGGATATGCGGAAGCCATGGATATATGGCAAAATTTTCGCGCTAATCCTACATTTGGCTAGTTGTTATTAATCCGCAGCTAAAGCGCGCAAATTACCCTTGGCATAGTCGGCGATGAAGGCCATGAATTTTTCCATGTCGCCCTTTAGCTTTTTATAGTTCTTATTCTTTTTCCCTGTTTTTTCATCCATATACAGCCCCTTGTTGATTTCTAGTTGTACCGAGTGGCGTCCGGCGAGGGGGGAGGAATAGCGCTCCACGAGTTCAACGCCCTTAAACGGGTCATTGATCGCGACGTTATAGCCCATATCTTCCAAGCATTCCTTGAGCGCGCGAATAAAATCGGGGCCGCAGGTTGTGCCGTCGCGGTTGCCGAGCACGAAATCGGGCGTGATGGGTTTATGGCCAACAAAGCCAATGGCGCGTTTGGTGGTGGCGGTGTTTGCGGGCATGGAGTGGCAGTTAATGTGCCAGCTCTGACCGAAATTATAGTGCGCTTCCTCGATGAGCTCCATTAGAGCCTGATGATAGGGGGCGTAGTATTTCTTGATGCGTTTGGCGACTTCTTCGGCGCTGAGGTCTCTGTCATATACGGGCGTGCCGGGCTTTATCAGGCGGCGAAGCAGGCCAATGCCGGAGGCGGAGCGCGGGGTTGGTTTGATCTCGCCAAACGGCCATTCGCCTTCTAATAGCATTGGATCGATATCATCCACCGCGCGGTTTGCGTCGATGTAGCTACGTGCGAATTTGGCGCATAGGAAGGCCGCGCCGTAATCAGGTGCGTTTTCAAATATGTCATCCACGAATTTATCTTCGGTGCGCTCCAGATCGGCTTTGGTGCAGGCATATTTGAAGTCTTTTGGGTAAAAAGACCCGCTATGGGGGGAGTCAAAAACCAGGGGCAATGCCTCTTCCGGTTTGGAAATTGATAGAATATCTTTCATTGAATGCTTGTTATCCGTTGATCAGCCGATTAATACCTAATAACCATATAGAGTAATAAACAACCAAAGGTCAAAACATGTTTGATATTCGTGCCATTCGCGAGAACCCGGAATATTTCGATAAGGGCTGGGCTAGACGAGGGCTGTCTGCGCAGACGGGCTCTATTTTGAAAATGGATGAGGAGCGCCGCGGCGTTCAGACGCAGCTGCAGGAATTGCAGGCGAAGCGCAATGAAGAATCAAAAAAGATTGGTGAGATCAAGAAGGCCGGCGGTGATGCCCAAGGGGCAATGGACGCGGTTGCGGCGCTTAAAAACGAGATGGGTGAATTGGAAGAGCGCGAGCGCACATTATATGAAAGCATTAGCCAGCACATGGCGGCGCTGCCGAATATTATGGCGGATGATGTGCCGGACGGGGCAGATGAAGACGAGAATGTCGAGCTGCGGACGTGGGGCGAGATTAAGCACAAAAGCGGGCCGGACCATGTTGAGATTGGTGAAGCGCTGGGGATGATGGATTTTGAAACGGCGGCGAAGATGTCTGGCGCGCGGTTTACATTATTAACGGGCGGTATTGCGCGGCTTGAGAGAGCCTTGGCGCAATTTTTCCTTGATACGCATACGGCGGAGCATGGGTTTATGGAGGTTTCACCGCCGCTGCTTGTGCGTGATAATGCGCTGTTTGGCACGGGGCAATTGCCGAAATTTGCGGAGGATTTATTCCGCATTCCGGAGAGCTCAGTCACGCTGGAGAATAAGGTTGAGGCTAGCCATTGGTTGATCCCGACATCGGAAGTGCCGCTGACGAATATTGTGGCGGATAGCATTTTGAGCGAAGAAGAATTGGGCAAGCGCTTTACCGCGTTCACGCCGTGCTTCCGTTCAGAGGCGGGCAGCGCGGGGCGCGATACGCGCGGCATGTTGCGTCAGCACCAATTTTACAAGGTGGAGATGGTGAGTATCACCAAACCCGAAGATAGCGCGGCGGAGCATGAGTTTATGACGAGTTGCGCCGAGGCGGTTTTGAAGAAGTTGGAAATTCCATTCCGCACAGTGATGCTGTGTAGTGGCGATACAGGATTTGGCGCAACCAAGACGCATGATATTGAAGCGTGGCTTCCGGGGCAGGAGACGTACCGCGAGATTTCATCAGTTTCAAATTGCGGTGATTTCCAGGCGCGGCGCATGAATGCCAGATTTAAGCGCACAGGCGAAAAGCAAACCACATTTGTTCATACATTGAACGGATCGGGCGTGGCCGTTGGCCGCGCGCTTATCGCGGTGATTGAGAATTATTATGATCCAACCGATGGCGGCGTGTTTGTGCCGGATGTTTTGAAACCCTATATGGGCGGGCTTGAGAAGGTTCTTAAGGCGGCCTAATTACTTCTTGTTGGGACGTTGTAGTGACTACCTGGCGCATCTTCCAAGTGTAGGTTTTTGTAACAATAGATCGCGGTGTCACTCATTTTTAAATTTTGTTTGATGTTGAATTCATAAGTTGTCCATAGATTATCTTTCAATTCACTGAAATGTGCTTGGTTGATGTCAGAAGTTTTAACCTCTTTGTAAAACGCTTTTGATGCGCTTTGAAAATCTTTGATGAGTGATATATGTTCATCAAAGCTTTTTATTAACTGTTTATCATGTCCTGTATGTGGCACTTTTTCTAACTTATTTAAGTGACGGGCCGCGAGACGGAAGTTTGCGGAAGTTGCTAATACTATTGCATGGCTCTCTTCCAGTTCCCATGCTTCTTCAGTGAGGCTAAGCTCGCCATGTCGCTGATTATCTTTGCTGCCGATGTGTCGGGACAAGGTGTGATTTATTTTACCGATGGCTGCTTCTAAAAATCCTTTGTTCAAAGATAGGGCGGCCTTGTGCGGGAAATCTGCAGGTGCATAATGATCGTGCTTTAGAACATGCTGTTGTAAAATATATTCTAGTTTTTGTGCTAAACTTTGCGTCGCATTTTTTGATGGTGTGTAAAGAAAATCGTTCATCGTATCGCCTGAATTCATAATTGTAATTCTTGCTGTTTAGAGCTAATCACAGCATTTTTCGTTTTAACTTTACATATTTATAGGTGTTGTTGCCTGATTTGTCAAAAATTTGTTTGTGAAAACCCGCTGGGGTATTAGGCTAGGGTTTCATATATAGATTTTCACATCTTTATTCAGGTGACCCGCATGAGCGTTCTTAAAAAAATACTTCCGATTGATGAGCTTTTGAAAACAATGCGGCGCTTTCCGATATCGGCGCTGTGCAGTATTGCGCTGTTTATTTTTGCGGCGCTGAATATTCATGGCGCGCTTGATTGGGGGGATGAGGTGACGGGGCGCATTGTTACCGCGCTGGTTTACGGGTTTTTCTGGTTTGGTTTTGCGCAGTTGGTGACGGAGGGGCGGGCCTTAGGCGCGCTTTACGCGGCCATTTTGCGCTATGGCGTGTTTGCTATCTTGCTGGCGTTTGTGGTGTTTAGCAGCGGTTTTACCTTTATCTGGATGTTGTCGCTTTTGGCGCCCGCGCTGCTTTTGGGGATATCAGTTGGGCCATATTTAAACAGCCGCGATAATTTATCATTTTGGTTTTATAACCGCCAAGTGTGGCAGGGCGCGGCGATTTCTATTCTTGCTGGCTTGCTGTGGGGCGGGGGGATATCTGCGGCGCTGGGCGCGATTGATTATTTGTTTGGCGTGGATGTTGATGGCGATTTTTACAGCGATGTTTGGATGTTTGCCATGGTCGTTTTTGCGCCGCTCTACGCGCTGTCTTGGGTGCCGGAAGAATTTAAATATACCGAGGCCGACTGTCATGCGCCCGCGCAATTATCGTTTTTGTTGAATTGGGTTTTGGCGCCGCTGGTCGTGATTTATATGCTTATTTTATATGCGTATTTCATCAAGATCGCGTTTGCGTGGGAACTGCCGCGGGGGCAGCTTTCCTATATGGTGACGGCGTTTGGCGGGGTTGGTGTTTTGACGTATTTGGCGGGGTGGCCGCTGCGTGAAAATGGTGGTTCGCTTTTGCGGCTGGTTTATAAGTTGTTTTTTCCAGCGCTGTTTATTCCGGTGGCGATGCAGGCCATGTCGATTTATTTGCGCCTTGAGCAATATGGCGTGACGGAGCAGCGTTATCTGATTGCGCTGTCGACAGTTTGGTTTGCGGGGCTTGCGGTGGCGTACACGTTTAGAAAGCCGGCGCTTAAATATATTACAGGGTCGCTAGGCATTATGATGGTGTTTGCTGCGTTGGGGCCATTAAGCGCGCCAAATATTTCGGAGCGTAGCCAGTTTGGGCGATTGAAGGCGTCGCTGGTCCAGCATAAAATCTTGGTTGAGGGGCAAATTCAAGAAGCGCCAGAGGCGTTGCCGTTTGAGGTGCGTAAGAGCATAAGTTCGCAGCTTGATTTCCTGCGCGATCGGAAAAAATTGGAACGTGTTAATGCTTGGCTGCCTGAGGAAGTTTCTGAGGAAGAGGATGTGAAGGGCGAGGTGGATAGTTCGTTTGAGGGGCAGACATCAATCTATGACATCACAAAATTGATGGGGTTTGAGTTTGTCAGCCATTATCAGGATGAGCAGAATGCGCGCTCCAAAAGAGTTAATCTGCGCGGGGAAAATAATAACGCTGATGCGCAGCGCGTTGAAGGATTTAAATACTTGCTCAATAACCGCTATGTGAACGCAGGCCTTAAAGATAAAAATGGCGAGCCGAAGGCTTGGGAAAAGTCTTGGGACGCGGAGCCGAAGATTACCGCGCGATTTGAAGCGGGTGTCTTGAGCATTATTGTTGGGGGCCGTGCGCCGGTGGAGTTTGATGTTCAAAAATTTGCAATCGATGAAGCAGCAAAGGATCCAAGTCGTCAGGCGCGTGAGATGATGATTGATAAATCAAGCCGCGGGGTGCGGGTTAAGGTTACCTTTAACAACATTGCCTTATTAAACGAGGTGGATGAGCCAGAGCCGGCAGAGTACAAATTACAAAATTTCAGTTTTAGGGCGCTAGTGGATTATTGAGAGTATGAACACACAAGAGATTAATAAGCGTATTCGCTTGGTTATGGATTTGCGGCATAAGGGCATTACGGACATGAATGTCTTGGGCGCGATGGAGCGCGTGCCGCGTGATTATTTTGTACCCGCCGCGGTGAAGGATCAGGCGTGGGACGATATGGCGCTGCCGATTGGGCGGGGGCAAACGATTTCCCAGCCGCTGGTGGTGGCGATGATGACGCAGGCGCTGGAGCTGTCCGATATGGATAAGGTGCTGGAGATTGGTACGGGGTGTGGTTATCAGACCGCGGTGCTGTCGCATTTATGTCGCCGGATTTACACGATTGAACGCCATAAACCATTGCAGGTCGCGGCGCAAACGCGGCTGGAGGAGCTGAAGCTGCGCAATGTTACGGCGCTGGCGGCGGATGGGATGAAGGGCTGGCCGACTATGCATGGCATTGATCAGGCGCCGTTTGATAAAATTATCGTAACAGCCGCGGCGCGCAACAACCCGCCGCAGAAGTTGATTGATCAGCTTAAAATTGGCGGCAAGATGATTATCCCCGTGGGCGGCGAAGATGGGCAGGTTTTGAAGCTGTATAAAAAAGACAGCGTTGAAACGACCTCGGTCAAGGATGTGATGCCGGTTCGGTTTGTGCCACTACTTCCCGATATTGCGCCTGATGACATGAGCGAAGATGTCGCGTAAACTCATCTTCATGAAAAAGCTATTCCTGCTTTCCTTATCTATAGTTTTGATGTCGAGTTGTTTGGGGCCGCAAAGGCGCGCCCCGGCGACGCATTATGGCACGGGCGAGGGCGCGGGGAGCGCGGGGGCGCATACGGTTGTGCCGGGCGATACGCTTTGGAGCATTTCACAGAGATATAATATCGCGCTGCAGGACATTGCGGTGACAAACAGATTAAGCGCGCCGTTTTATTTGAATGAGGGGCAGCGACTGGAATTGCCGCCGCCGCAACAATATCGCGTGCGCAGGGGTGATACGCTTTATTCTATCTCTCGCATGTTTGAGGTCAGCACTTCACAAATTGCGCAGCAGAATAATTTGAATGCGCCTTATATTTTGCAAGCCGGACAGACATTGAAGATGCCGTCAGTGACGCGCAAGACCTCCACCGCGATTAGTGGGCGGGCGACCCCGCCGGAGAAAAAGCCCGTTGAGATTGTTGCGCGCCCGAACGAGAAGCCTGCGGCGACGCCAGTGAAGCCGGGTGAAAAACCGCCAGTGCAGGTGGCCAAGGCCAAGCCCGCACCCAAATCAAAGATCACGACCAAAACGCCCAAGCGTTCCTCCAGCAAATTCTTGAAACCCGTTGAGGGGAAAATTATTTCGTCCTATGGGGGTAAGAAGAACGGCCTGCATAATGATGGAATTAACATCAAAGCGCCGAAGGGTACGGCGGTGCGGGCGGCGGAAAACGGCGTGGTTGTTTATGCAGGCAGCGAGCTTAAGGGCTCTGGGAATTTGGTGCTGGTGCGGCATTCAGATCGCTGGATGAGCGCGTATGCGCATATGGATAAGATATTGATTAAGCGCGGCGCAACGTTAAAGCGCGGGCAGACATTAGGCACGGTGGGGTCAACCGGATCGGTAGATACGCCGCAGTTGCATTTTGAGATTAGGCGCGGCACGGAAGCCCTTAATCCTAAACGATATTTAGGTGGTTAGGCGATGAGTGTGTCGCTTTTTGATTTTTTGTTTCAGACACAAAATGCGTTGGCGCAAGTGATGCTGGTTGTTGTTGGTTTGGTGTTTTTCGCCATTGGCGCCGCCCTTATTTATGATCATTACCGATGGCTTAGGCAGGCGAAGAAAGTGCGGGCCACTGTTGTTGGTTTGCGCGTGGATGATTCAGACGAATCCGCAATATATTATCCGGTGATTGAATATCCTGGGCCAAAGGGGCAGCCCATTCAGGCGGAGTCGGATAGTGGTTCATCTAGCTATATTAGCAAGGTGCCGGGGACGATGATTACGGCCTATATTATGCCAGACAAGCCAGAGGTCTTTCGATTGCCGGGACGTTTGTTTTTGATCCTTGGTTTTTTCCTATCTGCGGGAGGTGTAGGTCTGTGCGGCGTTGCTGTAGTTACGATGAGCGTGACGATATACACGCCGATTGTTGCGTTGATTTTTTGTATTTGGGCGGCGCTGAATTTTCGAAAGCACGTCAAGCGTGGCGAGAAGCGCGAAGGCGTGGAAGCGTTCAAGGCGCGCAGAAAAAAGAAGTTTGCGGACAAGCGTGGAGGTTTAAAAATGTTGGACCGCGCGGGACATAGTAAAATTCAAAAAAAGCATGATGCGGCCTTCAGGAAGTGGTTGTGGCTTTGGTGGTTGATTGCGCTGGGGACGATTGGTGCGGGGGTTTGGGCGTTTAATGATATGCGCCACACATTGGCGGTTGGCATTCATGCGCAGGGCGAAATTGTCGGCATGGAGGTCGATAGGGACTCTGACAGTACGAGTTATTACCCGATTGTGCGGTTTTATAATAAGGATGGCTTGTCGCTGAAGTTTAAAGATAATGTGGGCAGTAATCCACCATCCTACCGGGTTGGTGATGAGGTTGATGTTATTTATATGCCGGAGGATTCCCGTGATGCGATGATTGATCGTGGTGTTTGGAACTGGGTTTTGGCGGGTGCGTTGTTCGTGTTTGGCGCGCTGATGTTGTTTGGTTTATTGTCACAAAGTCGCCGCGTTAATCGCCGGTTGATGCGTAAGTAGATATGATTTTAGTGAAGGAGCGTTATATGCGGTTTGTTCGTTGTTTTGTGTTTTTATTGGCCCTTACTTTTGTTGGGAGCGCGGCCAATGCTCAAGAAACGCCATATATGCCGGAGGTGGATTGGACGATGCAGCAGCGCATTGAGGATGGCGCGCGTAAGGCGGAGGCCTGCGGCGAGATTGTGCCCGACGCGAATGATCCAGAGGCGCGCCGCCAATGGCGATATTGCGCGCATACCTGCAGGTTGCTTGCGCCACTGAACAGGGATTTCATCAAAAGCGGTTTCACCAAGGCGCAGGCCGCGATTAATGTGAAGAAGCATGTTGATCGATGTGAGGCGGCGTATCACGGCGTGATGGCGCCCAAGGTTGAGGAGCCTTCTGAAGAAGAGGCGAGCGCCACCAGCGCCGCAGACAATAATGGAATTAAGGCGTTGAATAATGCCGCTCATCAAGAGAGCGTGGATGGGCTTTATAGCTCATGCACGGCGAAGGATTATCATAGTGCGCAGTTGTGTAAATGTGCGACCAATTTGGCGGTGGACAAGATTAATAACGGGGAACATGAGGGCGTGACCTCGGCCCTGCGTGCGATTGTGTATCAGCGGTGTTTTGATTAGTCAGCCGTGGGTGCGGGGTGGTCACCTAAAGAAAACAGAATTTGTGTTTTTGGCCTCGCGCCAGTCAATTTGTGCCACGCGCTGCGCCCCTTAGATGATCCCCAGTGAACGTTGCCTTTTGAATCAACCCATAGCTCTTTATCTTTTGCTAAATATAGGCGGCTTTGGTTGTTGAAGTTGTCGGTTATGTTGCTCGGTAGTTTTATAAACTCGCCGCTAGCGACATTTTCATCGACGTAGCTTGCGGGTAATTCATGCGTGTCTGTGCCCAGATAGTAAGTTGGGTTTTCGTTATCTGTGGTTTCGATGCTGGTGAGGAAGAACAGTTTTTTTAGGCTTTTTTCACAAGAAGGCCATTCTGGCGGGCGTTTTACATGGGTGATGTAATGCTCTTCTAGTTTGGGCATTTGGCGCTTTTTCCTGTTTGGTTGTTTTGTTTTTTACCATAAGCATTTCGTGCGATCAAATTTTAAAAGTTTGAGGGCTGCGGCTTATCCAGAGGGTCTTTGTGGCTGTTTACATGGGGGCTCTTGTTTTTGGCGCGGATGCGTTTATAGTCCATCCATTATTCAATTTGAGAATCGATTTTAAGGAGCGTAATACATGCTGATTTCTAAAGCCTATGCACAGAGCGT
>CAKZMN010000355.1 GCA_937128575.1 uncultured Alphaproteobacteria bacterium
ACTAATGGGGTTGAGTTTTTGACGAACAGATTTCTTGCGCTCATCCTGACCAGGCATAATAAACGTGCGCCCAATATAACGGTTTTTAACAAAGCCTTCACGGAACTTAACGCCCAAATGCACGGCAAGTTCCATCGCGCTCGGACGGCTAGATTCAGGAATAGAAATCACAACATCAATATCGTGATCCGGCCATTCACGTAGAATTTTTTCAGCCAAATACTGCCCCATACGAACCCGCGCTTTATAAACGGAGCCACCATCAATCATTGAATCAGGGCGCGCAAAATAAACATGCTCAAAAATACATGGCCTATGTTCTTCATTAGTGTTCGGAACATGACTGTG
This sequence comes from uncultured Alphaproteobacteria bacterium, assembly GCA_937128575.1. GTDB lineage: Bacteria > Pseudomonadota > Alphaproteobacteria > Micavibrionales > Micavibrionaceae > JAGRKE01. The sequence continues at coordinate 349 of CAKZMN010000355.1, forward strand.
AAGCGCGCCGGCCTCATCAACATAAATAATTTCACCGGCTTCTAAATCACGAACAACTTTAAAGCCAAGCGCGTCCAGAGCAACACTCTCAGACGCGAACATATATTCCATTTTTCCATCTTTTAATTGGCGCTCACCATATATAACGGGGCGAATGCCATGCGGGTCGCGGAAGGCAATCATGCCATGACCAGAAATCAACGCAACAACCGCATATGCACCGCGGCAACGGCTATGAAGATTTTCAACAGCCTTAAAAATGTTTTCCTTCTCAAGCACAATTTTATTTTGCACCTGAAGCTCATGAGCCAAAATATTCAAAAGCACTTCAGAGTCAGAACTACTATTCAAATGACGATGATCGTCCTTAAATAAAATTTCAGCCAGCTCTTCTTGATTGGTCAAATTTCCATTATGCGCAAGCACAATGCCATAAGGTGAATTCACGTATAAAGGCTGCGACTCAGCCGCGCAAGAACTGCCCGCGGTAGGGTAGCGCACATGACCAAGGCCAACATTACCCTTCAAATTATGCATGTGGCGCGTATGAAAAACATCGCGCACCAAACCATTACTTTTATGTAGCTGAAATCTGCCCTCGTCTTGCGTCACAATGCCCGCAGCGTCTTGACCGCGATGTTGCAAAACAATCAGCGCATCATATAGATCCTGATTAACTGGTGAATATCCGTATATACCTACAATGCCGCACATAATAATTTACTCGTTATACGTGTTAGATTTTTGTTCAAACAAACGATCCATGTTCTGACGAAACTCATCATCATACCCTTGTAATTTCTTCTGTTCTTCTTCTGTTAAGTCGCCCTCTTGCGCTTTTTTCTGAAGCAGCTTCATGTCTTCAAGCTTTTGACGCGTGCTGAGTGTTTCACCAATCTGCCCTGCATCTTCTTCAATATTTTTCAATGTGTCTTTGGGCAAGAATTTACTGATGCCTTGCGCGGTTTTTTCTAGGTAAACATGAGTATTACTGTTTTCAAACCAACGCTCTTTGGTTTCTGTCTCAACGAGCATATGCAAAGGCAGATATAAAAGCCCAAGGAATAAGACGCCGCGGACAAGACCAAACACAACGCCCAAACTACGGTCAATCGCGCCCATGCCTAAACTCTTTACGGTCTCTGCTAGAAAGTGACTAACCACAGACAGAACAATCATCACGATGATAAAAATGGCGCCATAAGCAAGCCCATCGGCGAGCATGTCATAAGGAATAATATCAAAAAGCTTTTGCGGCTCCTCTTCGCCTTCCGGCGCAGCGCCCAACCAGCCATAAATATACGGGGAAAGATAAGAGCCAAAACTATAGGCCGCGGCTAAACCACCAACAACGCCAGCAATCGTGAGAACTTCACGAATAAAGCCCCTCAAAAACGCAATCACTGCGGATACAAGCAAGACCGCGCCTACGATAATATCAATAATCATGAAATAGCTCTGGCAAGGCCAGCCCTCAACGTCATTAACGGAAGGCTATACATAAGGAAATAAGCCACAAAAATCAAGGGAATGATGCGTAATGGTGGGATCTTACGCACCTAATGTAAAACTTAAACCTGCATTTGATGCACATCACTGCCAGAAAACAGGTTTGCAATCTTGTTCACGTGATCTGCCTCAACCAATTTAATACCCTTTGGTGGCGGGGCTTTTCTATTTTTGACCATAGGCATAATTGCTTGCTCAAAGCCAAGTTTAGACGCTTCCTTCAGGCGAATATCTGGCTGTGGCACCTGCCTAATTTCTCCGGCCAAACCGATTTCACCAAAAAACACGCTATCCGCAGGCAACGCTTCACCAGATAACGCGCTAATCAGCGCCGCCGCAACGGCAACATCCGCAGCAGGTTCCGCAATGCGAATGCCGCCCGCAATGTTCAAGAAAATATCATGCCCCGATAATGATATCCCGCAGCGCGTTTCAAGAACCGCCGCAATCATCGCCAAACGATTATGATCATACCCCAAAACCGCGCGCCGCGGCGCGGCAAGCGATGAAGGCGCGACCAAGGCCTGCACCTCAACCAAAAGGGGGCGCGTCCCCTCCAGCGCTGCTAAAACCGCACTACCTGCAACATCTTGATGGCGCTGCGATAAAAATAAAGCCGATGGGTTATCTACCTCATCAAGGCCGTGGCCCGCCATCTCAAACACACCAATTTCATCGGTCGGCCCAAAACGGTTTTTAACGCCGCGTAAAATGCGGAATTGATGAGAACGATCGCCTTCAAAATGAAGTACGGTATCAACCATATGCTCCAAAACGCGCGGCCCCGCAATTTGACCATCCTTTGTAACGTGGCCTACAAACATCACGGAAATACCCTTTGATTTGGCCGTACGTATAATTTCCTGCGCGGACGTACGCACCTGCGTCACCGTACCGGGCGCGGAATCTAGCGCATCAATAAACATGGTTTGTATAGAATCAATCACCAAAAGAGAGACAGGCTTTTCCCCGCCCTCAACAGAAGCCACAATATCGCGAACATTTGTCGCGCTAGCAAGCTCAACGGGCGCATCGGCAAGCCCCAAGCGCTGCGCACGCATACGCACCTGATCAACGGCTTCTTCCCCAGACACATAAACGCAGCGCTTATCTTTCTTCGCCAGTGCGCACACAACTTGCAACAACAAGGTAGATTTCCCAATGCCGGGATCGCCGCCAATAAGCGTCGCCGAGCCCGGAACAAACCCCCCGCCCATCACGCGGTCAAATTCGTTAATACCGCTCATATGGCGCGGATAGGTTTTGCTGGGGCTACCTGACAAAGAAACCAATTCAATTTGCCGCCCTTTTTTCTTAGTGCCCAGCCCCTTAGGCGCGGCTTGCTGAATTTCTTCGGTAATTGTATTCCACTCATGACATGCCTCGCATTTTCCAGACCATTTCGAAGAAATAGCGCCGCAAGACTGACAATTATAAGTTTTTTGAGTTTTCGCCATAAAATTCATCGCTCACAAAATAAGAACATAAAGTGAACATACGTGAATAAAATATATTTGAAAAGAAAAAAATAAATTTAAGACAGAGCGCTTAGCCTTCGCGGCGCATAGCCCACTTAATCGTTGAGGATTCCTCGCTCATTTGGCCATAAATAACCAATTGTTTAGTTTTACGTGGGCGACTGCCCTGGCCCAGATACACACTATCCTCCAGCGCCAAGTGCCCGGCAGAATGAGAGAAACGCCACCCAATGCCGCTCGGCAAACGCAACAGCGCCTCTTCACCATCACGCACCAAAGATGCGCCTACGCGCGGATGAATGTGAAAACGTACAGCAACCTCAACTGAGCGCTCCAAAACATCCGTAGGCTTACCTATAGAAGAGCTAAACATGTCCTCGCCGCGGAAATCATGCCCACCATCCGTTAAAAACAAACGGCGTCGATGCGTGATACCATTTAAGGAAACATATCCATCATGCGAGGATTCAAGCAAAGTCGCGCCCTTACCTTCTTCACGAATAAGGGGCGCCACATGTGTTTTACGTTGAAAATGGCCACCAGATACAATTTCGCAAGCATTACGATGATCAAGCGTCACCGCGCTATGCGCCGCCGTAGCCCGCAAAGAATCCTGCCATAACGGATCAGTAGAGTGCGATCCGCAGGAGACGAATATACGCTCTCTGCCATAACACATCTCAAACGCCAGCGGCGCGGCGTGCGCCCCCTCATCATGCGGATAAGGCGGCGATCGACCGCCATCAAACACAACAACGCTTCGCCCCATACTCATGCGCTCATACCCCGCGCATGGTAAACTCTGTAGCCCCTTGCCACGAACATTGGCCTGACCCAAAATACAATCCACCAGGTCTTGATCACCCTCTTGCGCGCCATTAAACAGCGCAAAATGCTTATCACTATAGCGGAAGAACCTAAGCGCGGGCCCCATACGGTCAATCGCATGCTGCAATTTATCCGGACAAGGATAAGCCGCCGCCGCAAGCGCCGTACGTATATCGAGTAAAATTTGCAGCGCTTCTAACAATTTGGCTGGGGAGCGAGAAATATGCGCGCCGTCACCAAGAACTTGAACCTTCAGCTGCTGAGTTAGCAAATCAAGCGCCTGCTCCGCCCAACCTTCATAGCCTTCAAAAGCGAGCCCCGCATAGAGCAGCCCCTTTATCGCGCGCAATAAATCAATGCCATGCGCATTACCCGGCAAGGAGCGAGATAAATGCCGCGCCTGACGCGTTAAGCTTTCAAAGTAAATGTCCTGAAAATCTTCATCCGCGCTAACACCAAAAAACTCATAAAGCGCGATCCACATGGCAATGCGCTCACCCGTAACGCCGGCGCGCCACGGCATTTCGCTCCAGCTTTTATGATTTTTAATCCAATCCTCAACTAGGCCGCGCGCCTGCCTGCGCCCCATATCACCACCAAGTGTGCGCAAATCACGAAGCCATGTGAAACCATGCATATGCACAAGCCAAACATCATCAACATCAGGCGGGCTCCAAGATTCAGCGTGAAGCGTTTCCTGATCACTAGACAAAACAAAGCTACCATTACACAGCCAGCGCGCGGCTTCTGCGCTACCCGGCCACGGATCAACAGGCTTCACAACCAATCGATCTGGCGCGCCGCCCTTTAAACTCCAATTATAAATAAAACTATTATAGGCAAGCTTGCTGGCCGCTTTTTGAATATGTCTGAAAACATGTCCCGGCATTAACGCGGCCCTACCCTCTTAAGGAACGGATATTGTCCGCATATTTTTCTGGCCCGTCTTTGAATACAAAGCTGCCCGCAACCAAAAGATCGGCGCCCGCATCAATGCATTGCTTCGCTGTTTGCGCATTAACGCCGCCATCAACCTGCAAATCAATCACCCGGCCTTCCGCATCAATCATAGAGCGCGCCTCAGATATCTTATCCAGCAGCGGAATAAAGCTTTGCCCGCCAAAGCCAGGATTAACCGTCATAATCAAAACCAAATCAACCAGCGGCATCACGTGTTTAATCGTTTCAAGCGGCGTACCTGGATTTAAAGCAACCCCCGCCTTAACGCCGTGCGATTTAATCGCCTGTAGCGTGCGGTGAATATGCGGCCCCGCCTCAACATGGGCGGTAATAATGTCAGAACCCGCATCAACAAAGCTCTCGATCAATGGATCAACGGGCGCGACCATCAAATGAACATCAAAAATTTTCTTAGAATGCGGACGAATAGATTTAACAACCGGCGCGCCAAACGTAAGGTTCGGCACGAAATGCCCATCCATCACATCAATGTGAATATAGTCAGCGCCCGCGTCATCAATGGCGCGAACCTCTTCGCCTAATTTGGAAAAATCAGATGAAAGTATAGAGGGGGCAATACGAATATCTTGTTGGGTCATGAACATCTTAAAAGGTAAATAATGGGCGGGCGAATAAGCAAATCATGCTTACTTAAATACTATACCCGCAACCCCAGCGCGCGCGCAAGCTATAGTCATAACCTAAGCCGAAGAAAATGAAAAAATTCTTTATGCCATTTTGGTAATACGAGAGATAAAAAATCCGTCCATCCCACCAAGCGCGGCCTGATGCAAAGGCAAAATACGCATATCACCATTTTCAGTGATCGCCTCATCCAAGCCACCAACTTCATCGGCGCGAATAGGGATTTTATACGCATCATCATGCGTCTCAAACAATTTCAAAATTTGATACTCGCCCTCGGCCATTTGCAATGAACACGTACAGTATATAAGTACCCCACCCGGCGCGAGCATGCTGTAGGCATTCGCCAAGATATTACCCTGCACATGAATAAGGCGCTCCATATCTTGAACCGTTTTCAGGTGCGCCACATCGGGGTTCCGGCGAATTGTGCCTGTCGCGCTGCAGGGCGCATCAAGCAAGATAAAGTCAACCGGTTCCTTAGGCTGCCAAGCGGTTGCATCCGCCACTAAAATTTCTACATTATCCTGCAGGCGTACGCGTTCTAGGTTTTGCGATAAACGCTTCAAACGTTTGGCGGAGCGATCAACCGCCGTAACATGCGCGCCCTTTGCCGCGAGCTGCATTGTCTTACCGCCGGGCGCAGCGCATAAATCAATAACCTGCCGACCATCAACATCACCAAATAAATTCGCCGGTATAGCCGCAGAAGCGTCCTGCACCCACCACATACCGTCATCAAACCCCTCGCGCTCATGCACCGCGCCGCCAGAGGGTACGCGTAAACTGCCCGCACCCACCTGCGTTGCCTTAAAGGCGCTGGCCCAATAATTGCGGTCTTTTTCATTATTAATCGTAATATCCAAGGGCGCTTCGGATATATTCGCGCGCGCAATTTCTGCCGCGCCGCGTAATTCATAATCCTCAATCCACGTCTTCAAAAGCCAATCAGGCGTATTTAAACGCGCCTCATCTTGTCGACTTCCCCATTCGCGACCAACTCGCGTTATCGTACGCAGCAAGCCATTCACAAACCCCTTTTGTCTATCCATCTCCGCCGCATCCGCAAGACGTACAGATGTATCAACCGCGGCGTGATCAGGCACTTCCATGAACATAATTTGGGCAACGCCCATACGTAGAATGTTTTGAAGCGTGATATTTTTCTGCGCTGATTTCTTCTCAGCCTTCATAATTAAATCATCAATTTGACCAAGACGGCGCAAAGTCGTCGAAACAATCATCCGGCAAAATGCGCGATCGCGCGATGGCAGGGCCCTAAAACCAACATCACCATCCAGCGCATTATCCAGCGCTTGGCGCTGACCCAGCACAATATTAAGCAGCCCCAGCGCAACCTGACGCGCCGCCAACATTTCACCGCTGGAAATGTCATCCCCCGCCTCGCGGTCCGCATATAAATCATGTTCGTTCATTTCCGGTGGCTTCGGCGTAGAGGAATCGGAGGAGCTCATAACTTAAGACACTTTCTTGGCTTGAAGGTCATTCATAATCGTCTGCGCAAGATCGCAACAATGCTTGATCAATTGCGCATAAAGATCCCTGATAAAGGCCTC
>CAKZMN010000356.1 GCA_937128575.1 uncultured Alphaproteobacteria bacterium
CATAATGTTTTCATTGGGCGCGTCACAAGTAACGGAGCCTGTTGGTGGCAGGATTAAACCCGCGCCAACGGTTAATAGATCAGAAAAGCTACCCGCGCCAGAGAATGACGCGCCGCCAGTTACTTCTAAATCTTTACCAATTTGCGCCACGGCAGGTTCGCCGGATTTAATGTTCCAAAGGCCGCCCGTGTTGGCGGCGGCGGCTGTGTAGCTGAATTCTTGAACGATATCATCCGCGCCTACGGATTTCGTGATATCTGGTGGTCCAGCAGAACAAGTTGTTTCAAAGCTTTTATCCGGGCCGGCAGAGATAATGGCAATTACGGTATAGTTTTCAGATGTTGTTCCATCACCATCTAGGCGCGTGATGCCGCCTGTACCATCATTATCACAGGCACCTGCGGAAACAGTTGTACCCGCATCCCACGCACAATACCCATAGGGCGTGCCCCACGGATCAATCTTGTTAGAGGCCACAGAGCTTGGGATTTGACCACCGCCTGTTGGTTGCGGCGCGGCATTTAAATATTCTAAAGGTTCTACAAAACCATCCGCGTCACAGTCACCGCTGTCTAGGGCTTGTGTTGCTTCTAGAAGCACCAGTTTGGATGCGATATTCATTTCTGCTTTTGCAGTTTCGCGCTGGTTGACGGTAACCATCGTCTGGAGGGGGCCACGCATTGTGGCCATGATACCCGCACCTAAAACCCCGACTACGGCAACGGCGCCGAATAGGGTGAAAAATACATTTCCTCGTTCTGATCGTCTTTTCATTTTATACGTCTTGCCTTCTTGTCATGTGCGCATTTCGGCTTGCTCGGACCGGTATAAGCGCCACGCGAGCGTTATATTTGTAGGGACTCAGTGAGGTAATCAGTGGGTGTAAGTGGGGTGTTTTTACGTTATTTATGTTGCTCAGTAAGGCTTTGAGGTCGCTGCAAAGTTTCCCCAATAAAGAGGCCGCGATCCTATAACTGTGATGGATACGTTTTGCGCTCATGCAAAAACAGGCCCCCAAAGTCCTAAATAATTTTCCCACTTGATTAAGTATCCATTAAATTTGTTTACAAAGTGTTAGCAAAGTAAAAATATAAATCGCGTGAGATTTTTAGGGGATAGTCGGCGTTTAGTTCCATAATCACTCAATTATGGGTAATTATGTGTCTTTATTTTAGATGTGCTTTGCGAATCGGTTTCTTAAGGCGCGGATATATCGAATTGTTTTAATGCGCTTTTTTGGCGTTTATCAAGGGCTGTAACGTTAAAATCTTGAATGAGTTCGTTAAAGACCCTGTACCAGTTGATTTCAGCCTTTAAATGCAAGAACACCGAGCCAAGGCCCAATGCGGCGCGATCCATGAAGACAAATTCTTGTGGTACGGATATGCCGCCCTCGTCTTTGCTTAGCTCGCGCAGGCGTTTATGAACCTTTTCTGCAGTTTCGCGGCCATATACGCCGTCTTTAACCTCGCCAATGGGGCGAATTTTATCCTCCATTACAGGGCCATAGAGGAATTTTGCCCAAATATTGAGGGTTTCGACCTTTTCTTTGCTTAAATTGGTGAAGCCCCAGCTTTCGTAAGCTTTAATGGAGAGGTCAGTGTCGTCAGTCATTAGTGAGTTATATAAATCAATGACGCCGCCGATAAATTGCGCGGGGAAGACACGTACACACCCGAAATCGAGTAAATTAATACCGTTATCACTGCGCACTGTGTAATTGCCCAGGTGCGGGTCGCCGTGAATGACGCCGTAATTATAAAGCGGCACATACCAAGCGCGGAACATGTTCATCGCCAGTTCATTGCGCTGCTTCTGCGGGGCGTCAACGAAGTTTAATATGCGCTCTCCTTCAAGCCAGCCCGTGGTTAGAAGGCGGTCGGTTGAAAGATCATCTATCACTTCGGGGACATGGACATTGGGCTCATCACGTAACATGTACGTGTATAGTTTTCCATGGCGCGCTTCTAGTGAATAGTCTAATTCTTCGCTCAGGCGGGCCGATAATTCGGCGTGAATGTTTTTGGTTTGAATTGATTTATCGTAGCGCTCATACATGGAGAAAATCATTTGCAGTTGTTTGAGGTCTGCATCAATGGCGGCGCGCATGTCGGGGTATTGTAATTTGCAGGCCAACAATTGGCTATTATTGGCTATCCCTTTATGAACTTGACCTAAACTTGCTGCGGCGGCAGCCTCTTTTTCGAAGGATTTAAATTTTGATTGCCAATTTGGGCCAAGTTCTGTCTTCATTCTGCGACGTACAAATGGCCACCCCATAGGCGGGGCGTTTGATTGTAATTCTTGAAAGGCTTTTGCGTATTCAGGGGGCAATGCCTCTGGAATTGTCGCTAAAATTTGACCAACTTTCATCAGGGGGCCTTTTAAATTCCCTAGAGCCTTTGTTAAATGCTCCGCATGGTCATCGCGTTCGATGTTTAGGCCTAGATATTTTTCACCGGCCAGCTTGGTGGCCAGACCTGCCATTGTGGTTGTTACTTGCCCATATCGCTTTATGCGAGCGCCCAACTTATTGTCGTCTTTTATGTCTTCATTGCTCATGTCAGTAAATGTGGCGCTTTTGTTGCAAAAGTCTAGAAGAAATGTCTTTTCACGGCGTTAAATTTTCGGTTAACCTGACCCGGATGAACAAAGAACAAGTTATACAAACGCGCGACGATATTATTAATGCCGCATTACCCAATGTGGTTTTTGATGGTTGGCGCTGGGATATGGTTGAAAATGCCGCTATTCAGGCGGGGTTTGATCCCAATATAGCGTCAGCCGTTTTCCCCGATAAGATGTTAGATGTGCTAAGCGCCTTTTCTGATATGGCGGACCGCGGAATGCTTGAATTGCTTGCCGGGCAAAACCCAGAAGATATGCGCGTTCGCGACCGTATTCGCGCCGGCGTTATGGCGCGCTTTACTTATCTGCAGCCCCAAAGAGAGGCCGTGCGAGAAACGCTTGGTTTCTGGGCGGTGCCCACGCGCAAGCCCCGCGCTGCGAAAATTGTATGGCGCAGCGCGGATCATATTTGGAACTGGGCGGGCGATGATGCAAAAGATTATAATCGTTATACAAAACGTGGCCTGCTTAGTGGTATACTAGTATCTACAATGTTGGTTTGGATTGATGATGACAGTCCGGATTTGAGGGTAACACAAGAATTTCTCGATCGCCGCATTGATAACGTGTTGTTTGTTGGCCAAACATTAGGTCGATTTATGAAGGGATTTAAAAAAGCGTCATGAATAAGTTGGTTAAATTTTTTGCTGTGATTGTTTTATCAAGCGCAATTTTGGGCGCTTCGGTTATTGCGGTACCGTCCTCTGCGCAGGCGGGTATTTTAGAGTTTTTCTTTCCATCATTGCGTGAAACACCTCCGGATCCAGGCGTTACATTGCAGGC
>CAKZMN010000357.1 GCA_937128575.1 uncultured Alphaproteobacteria bacterium
CGACTTGATCCGCGCCCACAACATCGACGGCGGGAGCATCTGGATTGGATAGTAATTTGATTGCGCCGGTTGCGCCTTGTTGATGCGCAAGGTAAAGTTCGCCGGCGGTTGGGGGGCGTTTCAAAGCTGCCTCAAGATGGCGCTTATTATCAGCGGTTAATCTTTTGACTGCAGCAGTTTCCTGCTGGGTGTATTCAGGCGTCCCAAACTTTGAGCGGTCAATGTCGTACGCCTGCGCAGTGCTGTCAATAAACTGAAACAATCCCTTTGCGCTGCTGCCAGAATTTGCCGCGTAAGGGTTGCCGGAGCTCTCCACTTGCGCGAGGCGTCTCAAATATGGGTCGGAAAGGTTGGACATTACCAGTCATCCCCCCATTTTTTGACGTTTGACGCGGCAGGCGCGGGGGCTTGCGGGGATGGGGTTGCCGGCGTTGGCAAACCGTTATCATCCGCCCCACCAAAACGCTTAGAATCCTCGGCATATCTACGCTCAAGCTTCGCCAAGGCTTTGTTATTTTGCGCAACGAATGAATCTAGGTTTTTACGCAACTGCTCGGGGCTTTGTGAATTATCAAGGTTCGCTTTCTTCGCCATTAATAGCTCAAGTTCTTTTTCACTCAATGCGCCAAGCGTTCCGCCCTCGGCTTTCAATTTAATCAGCGTGTCAAGCGCAGAGTTTGCCACAACTGTTTGAATATCGGAGTAAACATCAAACGCCTCAGTCCCCTTAATGGAGCTTGCAATAGAACCTTTCCAACCAGCCGTCATATTGTTTATTCGGCCTTTAATTTCCTCAGACTTTGTATTGATAAATTCATTTTGATCTGCGGTGTCTTCCATGTCTCTCTGCTGCTTGACAAGACTCTGCTGGCCTTCAAGGTTAAATACAGCCTCTTTTTCGGCTGTAGCTGTGTCTGCTGCGATTTGTGGCTGCAAACCTAGCTCAGCCTCAAGTGCACCGGTTTTCTTTTCAAACTCTGCGGCTCGTCCTAGCTCTTGCTCGGCTGTTAGGCGACCCGTTGCGCCCGCACCACCTCGGAGAAGTTCAAGAGCCTCGACGGTATTGTTTATGCCGTTGTCCTCTTCAATGATTTGTTGAACCATCGCGCCGGTTGCGCCGCCGCTTTGGGATATGTCGCCGGCGCTTTGTTGTTTGATTTGGTAATCTAAAAGCTTGCTGGGGTCGCCGGTGATCTGCGCGTATTCAGCAAGCGCCGTATCAAGTGATCGTTGAGCGTTCGGATTTATGCCTGTAACGCCTCCTCCACCAAGCCCGCCAGTTGTTTCGGGGGTGACCGGTGTACCGCCAATTCTTCCAGCGAAATCACGTAAGGCTTGCTGCTTATCCAATTCTCGCTGCTGGGCGGCCTGTGCGCGGGCGTCTTGGTTTTGACGCAAGCCGAATTGTTTTTCCTGTAGGTCTTGCCCCGCGTTTGCGCGTAGCCCGCTATAATATTGCTGGGCGAATTGAGGGCTTGCGCTCATCATGGCGTTGTAATTATCCATTTCCCGCTTTTTATCAAGCTGGCCTGCAAACTCCATTAATGCGTTTCTCATTTTCATTACTGCTATCTCCTATAAAAGCTCTGACCGTTAGCCCATGTTTCAGCACCACCGCCATAACCGCCTATGCCGCCACTTAAGATGCTTCCGATATCACCGCCGCCGCCTATACCGCCGCCTATCGCCCCGCCAATTGCGCCACCAATCGGGCCACCAAGAGCAGTCCCAGCAAGCCCGCCAATTTTTCCAAGTATCCCACCAAACCCACCGCCGGTTTTTACGGTTCTCTCTGGTGCGCCAAAGTTCCCAAAGTCTGTTTTAAACCCGTCAATTGCACCCTGCCCCGCCGTCAAAGCGGTAAGAGGGGCTTGCTTAGTCTGCGTATCAAGGCCGCGCTGAAATCCACCGATATTTAAAAGGTTATTCATGTCCTGTCCGCGCAAGTCCGTTAATCGCCCGAGTGAGGCGTCCACTGCGTTATTATAATTGCTTTGTCTAAATTGTCCGATTTGTCCGAGGCGCTGGCTTTCAATATCATTAGCGCCCAAAATAGAGCGGTTTGAACCCATTTGACCAGTACGACTTAAGGCCTGATTGAGAATGCTGTTTTGTCCCTGTGCCTCACGATTCATTCCATCAATAACATGGCTATCAAAAGGATTTGTGAGCATGGATATATCAGATTGGAGGCGTTCCGCATTGGGGGCTAGGCCTTCGCGCGCCATATCAAAAGCGCGAGTTTCGTCCGCTGTCTGTGCAAGCGGTGTGAACATATCCGTATTCAGGCCATCCCCGTCAAACATTACGTCCCGCGCCTGACCGAGCAATCCAGAATATATGTTCTGATATTCTTGCGGCATCGAATAAAATCCGGTTGCCGGAATTGTTGTTTTACTACTGAATAGTCCCATTAGAGCCTCACCATGTTGATAGCGCAACCCTGCGCCATTCTGCTGTACCGCTTATATCGACGAGAGCGTATAAATACGTTGTCCCGCCATCATCTGCGATATTGAAATCACCCACCGTATCCGTGGCGGTAACATTTGAGGCTCCTGTGGGTATCTTATCAACTTTACGCCCCGAAATGTAGTTATCTTTTAACGCATCAAAATCATTCACGTCGTTCTTGCGCTCTTTTTGAATATAGCGCACGATTTCTTGCACATCTTCCGCCGTGTTTGGCTCTTGTCTGGGGTAATTTTTCATTAGAATGACGACCCCTGCGTTATCTCTTCAAACCATTGACCCATTGTCCAGCTTTGGCCTAATTCCGACCCCTGCCATGTGTATTGCTGCATTCTGCCAGAGTTGATAATCGGCACGCGCTCCGTGGTTGGGGATACAATGTGGGTAACTTCATTTGTGGGCTGTGCGCTTTGTGGATAAAGCGTGCCAGTGCTTATAAAGCTCATGTCTTCGGTGGTGATGCTATCGGGGATAACTGCGTCAATATTAATGTTTTTATTGCCGTTGAAGCGCTTATTTGTTTTCAAGGTAAAGGCCAATGCCTCGCTGCCCGCATCCGTACCATTTTCATGTTGGTATAGAATGCCGGCACTCATCATGCGCGGATTGCGGAATTTAACACTGGGGTATTCCGCAGCGGTTCGGTCAAAAGTATGTGGCATCCATGTGAAATCAAGGATATTTACGGCCACAACCCTGTCGCATTCGTTGCTTTCCGCGCTGGGGTAATGAAACCACACCTCATTGTAATCTTTATTGTACCACGCGAAGCATTTTGATTTTTGCCCCCAGTTTATATTAGAGAAAACGTATTTGCGCAGCGTGCTTTGGTGTTGACTGTTTGCCGGTATCACTTCGGACGTCCCGCCGCGATACATGTAAAAATTGCCTTGCCCCATCCAAAAGGCACGGCCTTTTGCGGTTGCACGTGCCATCGGCGCGATAATGCCAATCGTTTCATCAAGGGGCTTGATTTCCCAAACAAAAGGGAGGCCGATGTAGCGCATTCTGTAAGTTTTGTTCTCAGTGAAGATAAGGGAGTAATCCTCAACGGGGCACTGAGACGTGAGCCGACCTGCGCCTTCAATATCATCGCGGAAAACCTGATTTATGCTTGAACTCACCCAGTTTTCAATATCGCCTTGGTCTGAACGTGGTGATATTATTGATGATTTATTGAATGCGGATTTAACAACTAAGACACAAAATTTAAAGAATAAAAACTCTACGTTGTGTGCCAATGGTGTAGAGTTTGATGTCACCAAAGAATCGTTTTTATCTAAAATTCAAAGTGATTTACTTAAACTTAGATTGGATATTAAAAGACAGCAATTAGAAGCCGAAACTAAGCTGATTGAATCCGGCAACGATGTGGTATCAAAAATTAATTACCGCAGAACCCAATTACAAGTAGCGCAATTACAACAAAGCTGGGAAATCGAGCAACGTATAGTGG
>CAKZMN010000358.1 GCA_937128575.1 uncultured Alphaproteobacteria bacterium
CTCTAGGTAGCGAAGACCTAGATAACCTAGAGCCGCAATCGGGAGAAGAAGATTACTTATCTACGCTGCGTGAGCGCTTAATGAATCGTGAGCAAGTGTTAGAGGGGCTGAACGCAGCCTATCAGGCACTAAATGGCGAAGAAGATCCTGTGCGCAAAGCATGGGGAACACTTGATCGCATTTCATCCAAGTTGGGGCCGCAAGGCGAGGCAATTATAGAGGCGCTAAGCCGTGCAAGCAGCGAAACTCAAGAAGCCATCGCTCTAATACAGTCAACCTCAACAGACTTACAAGATACGGACCACAGCCTAGAAACCATTGATGACAGGCTATTCGCCTTGCGCGCGCAGGCAAGAAAACATAGCTGCACAATCGATGAATTAAACGCGGTAAGAGACACTTTAGCACAGCAATTAAATATGATTGAGCACGGTGATGAAGTTTTGGCCAAGCTTATGAAAGAGCTAGGGCGGGCGAAAACTGAATATATAAAAGAAGCGAAGAGCGTTAGCGAAGATCGCACCAAAGCGGCGAAAAAACTCGACGTCTTGGTGCAAAAGGAACTAACGCCGCTGAAACTAGATAAGGCGCGTTTTGTTACCGCAGTTGAGCCACAGGAAAATGAACAAGATTGGAGCGCTCATGGTCTTGATAAGGTGCATTTCCTTGTCGCGACAAACCCTGGTTCTAATCCGGGCCCACTGGGAACAATTGCATCTGGCGGTGAGATGTCTCGCTTTATGTTGGCGCTGAAGGTGGTTATGGCCGAAACGGGCGCCGCGCAGAGCCTTGTCTTTGATGAGGTTGACGCAGGAATTGGTGGTTCAACGGCGGACGCGGTGGGGGAGAGATTATCTCGCCTCGCGCGCTCAAAGCAAATTATGGTTGTTACCCATGCGCCGCAAGTTGCAGCCAGAGCAGCGCATCACTATATCGTACATAAAGATGGCACGGCGCAGGTAACCACAAGCGTTTCGCAGCTAAGCGAGCGCAAAGACAGGTGCGAAGAAATAGCACGTATGTTGGCGGGGGCAACCATTACTCCAGAGGCCAGAGCAGCAGCCGACAAATTGCTGGAGACAGGAACGTGAACGCTTTATTTGATATGGATGAAGTGGACGCGAAAGCGCGCTATCGAGCGCTCGTTCGAAAGATACGTAAAGCAGATGATGCATATTACGCAAAAGATGATCCAGAAATTTCAGATGCGGACTATGATGCGTTGCGCCGTGAGCTAGAAATGCTCGAGGCAAAAACCCCAGAATTTGTAACGCCAGATAGCCCAACGCAGACTGTTGGTATTGCGCCGTCTTCTGGCTTTAAAAAAGTAAAGCACGCATTGCCAATGCTCTCGCTTTCGAACGTGTTTAGCGAAGAAGACGTTGAGGATATGCTGCGCGCGGCTTTGGAAGAAATGCGGACGAAAGATGCGGCGGCTTTTGTTGCGGAAAAAACAGGTGTTAAGAAAAGCGTGCTTTATGACATGGCATTACGGATGGGGAAGTGAATGCGCAAAGGGCAAAATAATTTGACCAATCATGCGCGCGGCGTTAAGGCCGAAAGCCTGGCGGTCGATTATTTGAAAAACCAAGGGTATGAAATCACGAACCTCCCCAAGGGCTCAAAAATTGGAGTGCTATATACCAGAAGCAAAACTAGTGCAGAAATAACAAACTCTTTACCGCAGAGATAGCGTTCAAAAGTACCGTTTACACCAAGTCTCACACCATGCTTTGGAATAAGATCCATGCCCTCAACCCCATTTTCTTGGACGATTATTTATGCCAAGAAATATCAATTTTTTTATGCTGTGCTGCACAGTCTCTAAGATATAGATTGATAAGGCTCTGGTATGGCACGCCAGTGTCTTCAGCCATACCTTTAAAGTAGCCAATAACATCCTCACCTAGACGAATAGTCACAGGCTTTTTTAGTTTTTGAGCATAAGGATTTTTACGTGATTTCATTGTTGAAAAATCATATTCATCTTTCATTTGCATCACCCTCATAGAACTTGCGTTCTTTATTTGTAGCTTTACGAGCTGAAATTATATGGATTGTATCGCCATCATCTTTTTCACAATGACAGACTATTAGCACTCGCGCCTCATTACTCATGCCTAGCATAAGAAAGCGGTCTTCAGATACTGTTGAATGAGTATCATCGAAGAACTGGATTGCAAACTCATCGTAGAAAACAGACTTAGCCTCGAGAAATGAGACTTTGTGTTTTTTTAGATTAGA
>CAKZMN010000359.1 GCA_937128575.1 uncultured Alphaproteobacteria bacterium
CCCGACATTTAATTCAGGATTAATTTGCTTAAGATGGATGGCGCATGAAAGGCCGGATGGACCCGCACCAATAATAACAACGTCATATTCCATATTTTCACGATCAGCGCGGATAGAGTTCGGCATAGATTCAATTGACCTCTTTCTTTTTGTTCTTAGCTATTCTAGCCTATTCCTCATGGGAAATACACATCGTAAAGCATTAGAAAGCGCTTTGGAATGGTATGTCGATAATGGCATTGACCAAATATTAGGCACGGAGCCTATCGACCGAACGCAGCCGCGTCCAAAGACCGATGCGCAAGCATTACCGTCAAAAATTCCGGGTAAGTCAAAAGTCGCTATGCGCGAGCAGTTGAGCCAAGCATCTCCGGTTATGATGGGGCGCTCGGACGCAAGGCTTGAGGCTGAGAAGTTGGCCGCTGCCGCAACTACTTTAGAAGGGCTGCGCGCAGCTATCGCGGAGTTCGATGGCCTTTCGATCAAAAAAACAGCAACGAATCTTGTGTTTTCTGACGGCAATCCAAAGGCAGAGATCATGCTTGTCGGGGAGGCGCCCGGCGCAGACGAGGATAGACAGGCCAAACCTTTTGTCGGTGATAACGGCGCATTATTAGATGAAATTCTAGCCTGCATTAACCTTAGTCGCAGCGCAGAAAAATTAGAAAATAGCGTCTATATATCTAACATTTTGAATTGGCGCCCGCCCGGCAACCGCACCCCCAATGATGCGGAGATAGATGTCAGCCTTCCCTTCATTGAAAAGCACATCATGTTGGTGAAGCCTAAAATACTGATTCTCTGTGGCGGAATTGCCGCAAAGTCCTTGCTGGACAAAAGCGAGAGCATATCGAGACTCCGTAAAACATGGCATGATTATACCCCGCAAACGACATCACTTGGGTATGAGGGCGCCCCTATTTCAGCAATTGCAACTTATCACCCGGCTTATTTATTGCGCACGCCAGCACAAAAACGCGCTGTTTGGGCTGATATGCTTAGCATTCAAGAAAAGCGAAACGATCCGCCTCGTAAGTAGGTGCAATCCTATATAGTAGACTCCTTATATTGTTTGTTGTATATCACCTCTATCATGTTGAAAAATTTATGCTCTAAGGTTCATCGCTTCTCAAGCGCCGCTAGGTTTTCCCTCGTGTACGGCGCTGTGGTGTTTGTGTTTTTGGCTAATCATTCATTGGCCGAAGAATACGCGCCCCTGCCGCAAAAAAAGCCCCAGCAATCAACAGAAGTCACTGAAAACGACCGCGGCGTTATTCAATATTCGCTCAAAGATTTTGCTAAAGCCTTCAAAAACGAAGCCACGCCGCCAGTGCCAGGCATTAAGCCTGCTATGATTGCTACGGCCAGCTCTGCGAGTTCAATGAAGAATGACCTCCCCGATTCGGATGCCGAAATATATAAGCGCGTTTTCGCTATGCAAGCCGCAGGGAAGATGGATAAAGCCTTAAGCGAAATGGGCAGTGTAAAAGACATGCGTCTAAAAGGGCACGTCTTGTATCAACGCTACATGCATCCAACCGCCTACACCTCAAGCTTTGATGAGCTAGAAAGCTGGTTAAGAGAATATGCCGACCACCCGGGCGCAGAAAAAATTTATGCCTTAGCGCAAAATAAGAAGCCATCTGATTTTGTTGGCGCAATTCACAAACCTGAAAAACACAGAGGTATATCGCGCCGCCTTGAGCCAATGATGGTTGCTGCACGGTCTTATCAATCTTCTAAAATTAGAAGCAATTCTGAAGAGCAGAAGGTCAAAAAACTTAATAACTCAATTTCTAGATTGGTGCGCAATGACAGCCCTGATCAGGCTTATCAAACTTTAAGCTCTGATGAAAATATGGGGCTCCTTGATGTGGTGGAGAGAGATATCTTACAAGCCAAAATTGCGACAAGGCTTTTGCATGATGGCAACCTCGATAAAGCGTACGCACTTGCATCAACGAGCGCTAAGCGATCCGGCATTCAGGTGCCGACCGCGGGCTGGGTTGCTGGGCTATCGTCTTGGGGTAAGGGCGATTATCGCAAGGCTGCAGAATATTTTGAAATTACAGCGCGCTCATCTTACGCCTCTGGCTGGACCACCTCCGCGGGTGCATACTGGGCCGCGCGGGCGCACATGAAGGCCGGGCAAGTTAAGCATGTTAGCCAGTGGCTAGAGCGCGCAGCAGAGCATCCGCGTACATTTTATGGATTGATCGCCACTCGCGCATTGGGGCGTGATTTCGATTTCAATTGGAATGTGCCAACATTCACGAAAAACTATCACGAAACACTCAGCAAAACACCAGCCGGCGCGCGCGCCATTGCTTTGGTCGAGGCCGGACAAAATCATTTGGCTGAATCTGAGCTATTGCAAGTGCGCCCGGAAACCTCAGACATGCATGATGCGCTACTTTCCTATTCCGGTTATGCGGGCTTGCCTGCGCTTGCTATGCGCATTGGCAGTGCCTATGAAGCATCTGACGGTATGTATTATGACGCAGCGCTTTACCCAAAAAGTAGTTGGAAGCCCAAGAACGGCTATAAAATTGATCCAGCATTAATTCACGCCATTATGCGTCAAGAATCACGCTTTGATTATCGCGCAGAAAGCCCAAGCGGCGCGCGCGGTCTAATGCAGCTTATGCCCGCCACGGCGAAATATGTGGCTGGTGATAAATCTCTGAACATGAACAAACTCATGGAGCCTCAATATAACGTTGAGCTCGGCGAAAAATATCTGACAAAGTTACTACGTGAGCGCAAGGTAAGCGGCAATTTGATATCGCTGTTGATTGCTTATAATGCGGGGCCCGGTAATTTATCACGCTGGAAACGAGAATGGTCAGACGTGAATGATCCGTTATTATTCATTGAATTGATACCGTCAAAAGAAACGCGCGCTTACGTGGAGCGCGTGCTGTCCAATTATTGGATTTATAGATTGCGCGAAGGCGTGCCCACGCCAACTCTTGATGCTATCGCGCAAGGGAAAAAGGCCAGCTATAAAGAAGCGCAAGCGGCAAGCCGTGATAACATGTTTGCATTGGCACAATCTGCTCAGCAGTAATGTTTAGCGCAGCGCCAATTAATGAGTGCAATGCCTCAGAGATTACCAACCTCAAAGCGTTTTTAGCCGACTTAACTGAGCCTTTGGTGATAAGAGAGCTGTGTGCTCACTGGCCTCAGGTTGCAGCAGCCAAAAAAGGCGAAAAACAGGCATTGAGCTACCTTTTAGAGCTGGCCAATAATGCGCCTGTTCGCAGTTTTAGTGCCGATGCTCTGCAT
>CAKZMN010000360.1 GCA_937128575.1 uncultured Alphaproteobacteria bacterium
GCTTAAGCTATGTCAGGATCGCCGCGGGCAGCAGATTGAGCTGACCTATGTGGGGGAGCGCGCGATGCTTGTCTACCGCCTACCGCTGAACGAGGTGGTGTTTGATTTTTATGACCGTTTGAAGAGTATCTCCAAAGGTTATGCCAGCTTTGATTACGATCTAGACGGCTATAGCCCAAATGATCTGGTGAAGCTAGAAATTCGCGTAAATGAAGAGCCGGTGGATGCGCTGGCGATGATTGTTCACCGCGACAGCGCCGAGAGCCGCGGGCGCGGCATGTGTGAGCGTCTAAAAGACCTGATCCCGCGCCAGATGTTTAAAATCGCCATTCAGGCCGCCATTGGCGGCAAGATTATTGGCCGTGAAAACGTGTCCGCCATGCGCAAGGACGTGACCGCCAAATGTTATGGCGGCGATATATCCCGTAAGAAAAAGCTGCTCGATAAGCAGAAAAAGGGTAAAGCCAAAATGCGCCAATACGGCAATGTGGAGATACCGCAAAGCGCGTTTATTGCGGCGCTTAAGATGGGCGATGAGTGATGAGGAAAAAGGGTGACATCATTTTTGATGCCTACTGCATTCTCCTAATAATCTCGAGCGCTCTTTTGTGTGCCAGTGTACTTTCGGAAATATCTCTACTTCCATATTTTGAGCATCTATTATCATTTCTATCTCAGAACTGGCAGGGCATAATCGCGATCACTGCAATTGTTTTTACTGTAATTCAAGTGATCTTTATGAGACAGCACAATAAGCTGTCACTAAGACCTGTCCTAGATTTTTCAGCAGAAGCGATCAGAAAAAAAGACGAAATATTTATAACACATACTGCGCAAAACAAAGGAATGGGACCCGCGATAATCGAAAGCTTCGAAATATATGAATTAGACAGCTTTATAGAGAAAAACTCTTTTCAAAAATCCATGGAAATCCTGAGAATAAAAATGGGGCACATAGGAAAAAACTCTACAATGCAGTTTGGAAGACTTAAGGAGGGCACGACCCTTTCCCCACAAGAAAAAAGAACTATTATATCAATCAAATACCCTTTTCGCTTTTTCGAAAGTAATCACAGAAAAATATCTGACATCAGCGAGTCCTTTAGTTTTAAGGTTAAATATAAATCAGTTTATGGAGATGGATTCATTTATGCAGATGGAAAACTCCCTAAAGAGGAATATTATCCCATAACACCTTAATGGCTCTATTAAAAAAGCGCACTGCCCACCCCACCCCCGTAAAATTTGGGAACAAACTTGCCAAGCTGAAAAGCATTGCGTTTTCAGTGCGTTGTCACTATGGTTTTTTCATCATATTTATATAAAGGAGATCGCCCGATGCGCGCTATTTTAATTGCTGCTTTTGCTTTGCTTACCTTCATTCCCGTGGCTCGGGCCGATATTCAGGATCCGGTGTTTTTGTTGAATGAGGGAGAGAGTTTATTGCATATCTCCGCCACCGAACGCCGCGAGGTGGATCAGGATTTATTGATCGCGAATTTACGCATTGAGGTTGAGGATAAGAGCAACAAAAAGGTTCAAAACGACATCAACACCGCAATGGCGAAAGCGCTGGATCTTGCTAAAAAATATGATGACGTGAAGGCGATTACGCGCGGTTATAACGTGCATCAATATGACCGCAATGGCGGGCGCAAAAATCTGGCGCGCGACATGGTTTGGAAGGGCAACCAATCGGTGCAGCTAAAATCCAAGAACGCGGAAGATTTGCTGGAGCTTGCTGGGAAAATTCAGGAAGCTGGGTTTTTGATGAATGGTTTGAGCTACACCCTATCCCCCGAGGTTGCGGCGAAGGTTCAGGATGAAATGTTAGAAGCCGCGCTAGAGAAGCTTCAAATCCGCGCGGAGCGCGCATCCAAGGCGCTTGGGAAATCCAAGGCGAGCCTGAAGGAAATCAACACAAATGGTAATTACGCCCCTAGCCCGCAGGTTTATGCCCGCGGCATGGAAATGATGAGCATGGCGGCGGATTCAAAAATGGCCGCGCCCGTTGCCTCCCCCGGAGAGACAACAATCACAATGAATGTAAGCGCGAAAGCAATCTTGCGTTAGAGACCGCTTAAATACCGAAATTTAAAGATAAAGGGCGCCCGTGCTAGTTGAAGCATGAGCGCCCTTTTCTCACGGGGGTACGAGAGAGGAAATTAACGGTATTTGTAATAGTGCTTGGCGCGTTTATGGGCCTTATAGTGTTTGCGCGCTTTATAATGCGGATTCCCCCATCTATAGCTAGGTCTGTAATTTACAGGCTGGCGCACCACAACTAGATTGGTTGGCGCTCTATAGGCTGTGCGCGGGGCGGCGTAGGTCACGCGCTCCACGGAGGGCGGCGCGGAGATGCGTTGGTTCGTGCCCTTAATTTTCCATGCACCATCGGGTTGCAGGCAGGCTGTGCCATAACTTTCAACAGCTCGGCCACCAACGGTCACGGTTTTGGTGTATTCACGGCAGTAATCATTGCTATACCCTGCGGCCTGCGCCGATGGCGCAACACCCATAAAGGCAACGCCGGATAGTCCGGTTAGGAATAATGCTCTGGTAAAATTCATTTTAGGCTCCTTATTTTTTTAGTTTCTGCCAATTCATACGGCGCGGCATTCACAAACCCTTCGCTTTTTGTTTGAAGTTATACTGAACGCGCAACGAAACCAGCTTGCGCCATACGTCTTGTGTGGATTACACTATTTAGCATGAGCAACGTTTCTTCCAAGGTTCACACATCCATTTTAGACTGCATTGGCAACACCCCTCTTCTCAACATGGGCGGCGGGGTTTATGCGAAGGCGGAATTTCAAAACCCATCGGGCTCCATTAAAGCCCGCATGGCAAAGTTCATGATTGAAAAGGCAGAGGCCGAAGGCTTGCTAAAGCCCGGTGATACGATTGTTGAATCGACCAGCGGCAATACCGGAAATGCCATGGCGATGGTAGCCGCGGCCAAGGGTTACAAGATGATCGTGGTTATGCCCGATGGCTACACGAATGAGCGCAGCAAGATATCCGAAGGCTTTGGCGCAGAAATAAGATTGGTTGGCCATTTCCAAGTCAACGAAGCGCGCGCAGAAGCCATTCGACTGGGCGGATTAGATGGTCATTATTGTCCGCAGCAATTCGACAATGAATGGAACGTTGAAGAAAACCGTGAGTGGCTGGGGCGCGAGATTATTGCGCAGCTGCCGGAGGGGTTGAAAATTGACGCCATCGCACAAGGCGTGGGCACGGGCGGCACATTGATTGGCAATGCACAAGCCCTGAAGCAGTGGCACAATCCAGATATTAAGGTATTTGCAATGGAGCCATCAGAGTCGCAGACCCTGCAATGCTGCCTTGTTGCGGATCACAAAATCGAAGGCATTTCGGATGGATTTGTACCCACGATTTATGAGCGCCACAGAGACGTGGTTGATGGCATTATTTCGATCGATAGCGATGAAGCCATTGCAGAATCCAAGCGTTTATGCGCGGCGGGCTTTTTCGTGGGCCCTAGCTCTGGCGCGAATATGCTGGCGGCGCGTGCGGTGAAGCGCGACAATCCTGAGATTGAAAATGTCCTTACATTTCTTTGTGATCGCGGTGAAAAATATCTATCCATGATGTTCCCCTAGGATGTTATTTCTAGGCATGATAAGTTTTTAAATATGGAAGAGCCAACAAACAATAATTCCAATTACTCTGCCGCTGATGTTCCTGCGCACAATTTGGAACGCCGCGATGATGTGCGTTTTCAACATGAAATTGAAAATCTGATCAAGGGCGCGGAAGATATGCGCCTTCAATTTATGCGCAAGCAGCGCGGGCGTAATATATCCGCTATGGCGCTGAGCATTTTATGCGTGATTGCCGGCTCTGCGGGGTTTGGTTATTTCTTTTTGATGCAGGGTAATTTAACGCTCGGCCTTGCATGCATTGCGGGCGCGATGATTGCCCCCGCCATTCTTGGTAAGTGGACAGGCGGCATTGCGAAGGCCTACGCCGCGCATTACAAAAATGATTTCATGCCCAAAATGGCGCAACTGCTTGGCGGGCTAAAATTTTACCCCAATCGCGGGATTAGCCACAAAATTGTAACAAAGACCGGCGTTATTCCGCCCCACGATACCTATAACGCCGAAGATTGCTTTATGGGCGTTTATAAAAACGTGAAGGTCATGTTGTCGGAAGCGCGACTGTATAAAAAGGGCAAGAATAAAGGTGAACCTGTTTTTGATGGCATCTTTGTATTGCTGGAGGTTGCTGATAAAATTATTGAGGGCCACACAATATTAACGGCCGATGGACAGCTGGCGGGACGCGCGGCATCGACAATATGGCGCAAGTTTAAGCCCGTTTCAATTCAAACAGAAAACCCCAATTGGAATCGTTTCCAAATATTCTCCACCAAGCCAGATGCGGCGTCTTTATTAATTGGCGAACGGTTTTTAAAGGAACTGGCGGAAGCGGCGCAAATATTTAACGATGCGCCCTTAAGCGCCGTTTTATTTGGTGGCAAGTTTATCTTTCTCGCCATTCCATACGAGGATGACATGTTTGAGGCATCGAATATGTATGTGCCTGTCGCCACGAAGCAACACGCGCTGCAGTGTAAGAAAGAGATTGAACAGATATTAGAGATTATTGATTTGTTCGAGCTTTATAAAACAGACAGTAAAGCCTAGAGCGCATCTATCCGATTTGAACGCGCAGCATTACCTGATCATCTTTAATCAAGACTGACTTGCTTGCCCCCTTGGGCAGCGGAATGCCCAGCCCGCGACATAAAAGCATAAGCGCAGCGGCCAAGAAGTCGCGGCTATATTCACGCACAGCAACAGGCTCTTCTATGTCCTGTGGGTTTTCGATTGTTACGATAAGGTTGGCGTTATCGTTTTCGTCAATTTTCAAGCTCGTAACAGCTCCTGGCGGAGGCTTCTTGATTTGCTTTTGAGAACACATAGCGTAAAGCGCTTTATATATCTCTTCATTATTGAATATGATTCTGCGGTCTTCTTTAGGCATGTATGTCTCTATTATTTAACTAGGGGCATTATAAAATAATTATAATCTGAGCACGATAGCATTAAAACATAAAAAATGTGACCCCTCTCATTTCCTATTTTAAAATCTCTCCCCCTTAATAAAACAGCCATTTTTTACAATAGATAAAATTTTATACAATTTTTATTTAAATACTCGAGAAGTAAATAAAACCCATAACTATTCAATTTAGATCAAATACTATTCATAATTAAACGAATATTTACTCGACCTCTCTAATATACAAGAAAAAGAGGGAACGGGGACTATGAGTATTAACACAGCACAACAACAGAACGATTTAGAAAAGAAGCACATTGAGGCTGTTTTATTTAGCCTAATGAAAGAGCTTCAAAAACTTGCCCCGCATCCGGACAAACCAAAAAGTACTGGCGCAGATTTTGTACAAACAGACAGCGCATATGAACCAGCAGCTGATTACGATGGGTTGCTCGGCAGCCTGATCATTGAAGGCACGTTGGGCGGCGCATTTGGCGCAGCAGCAGCGGGAGTTAACTGGGGCGATGCAGTGGAATGCGTTAGCGAGTATATGCAAGACCGCCCAGCGGCACAGGCACGCGCCCCTTACAGCATTGGTCAAAAGCGCTCTATCTCTGCTGCATTTAACACAAGCGGCACGCACACCGAGATGATGGGCTCTTACCTGCGCGATTTACCGCGCCGCCTAGGGATTGAGCGCTGGCTATCTGATTATCAGCGTAAATTATATGCAACGCACAAACATGCTGCGCTAGGGCTAGCCGCTTAATAACATTTCACGTATGATAGATTAACCAGCGCGCTTTAACCGTCCTCCTTACGCGCATGAGGTTATCTATGAAAGAATTCGAAACATCTTTATTGCGTGAAAAATTTATAATTCGCGATCCCAAGACTTCAGAACAAAGCGACAATAAAGCCACGATTGCGCTAAGTAATCGCATGGTTGTTGTACTTATGAATGACCAAGGCAACGTGCAAGAAGAATTTATAGTGCGCGCACAGAACATGCATTCATGTGTGCGTATTGCATCACGAATAGTTCAATCCTTCATTCAGGCAGGGCCGCTATTAAACAGAAATCTACCTTATGATTGGGAAAATGCATGGGCGGTGACCGCAAATGATTATGAGCAAAGCTATAACCCACATAGATGGCTAGCGATATATGCGGATGGTAAGACTATTTTCAAAGATGGAGAGTTTCACCCCCTGCTCGACCTGATTGAACGATTTAACCATGAGGAAAAGGGCAATTACGAGCGCGCAATTCCTTTAGCCGAAGAGGTCTTTAAAAACACGGGCAAGGTTGTAAACATTGAATATAACGGCAATGTGGCTCTGACGGTTAAGTTTAGCAAAGAAGAAGCGCGGTGCGGCATTATTTTACGCGGGCCCGATCGCACAAATACATTTAATTTTAATGCCTTTCCCAAAAACAAGTCATCGATTAACTTTCCGCAATGCTTGAAAACCGCCGCCGCGTTTTTAGAAGGTATGCAACTATCCTTCATGGCGGGGATGAATAGTATGAAGATTCAAATGGGATTAATTGAACGTGGGTCGCCCGAGGAAAAACAAACCAGAGCCGCGCGCAAACGCATTGCCAAATTGGGCGGTGAAATCGCAGGATTAGAGAACACCCACGATGTTCATTACCGCCCCGAACGCCCCGACTTTCAAAAGGTGATCATGGAGGCCGAAAAATTAGGCGCGAAAGTCCTGACACCCGCTGAAGACAGCGACTTCATCAATTAATTGACGATCCTTAAAAGGCGTTTTAAGCGCTTTTGGCGATATTACGTAGAACGTAGTGCAAGATTCCACCATTGCGGTAGTAATCGACCTCATCCACCGTATCAATGCGGCAGAGTAGTGTGATGTCTTTGCTACTGCCGTCCTTATAATGGATGGTCATATCAATGTCTTGCAATGGCTTTATGTCGCCCGCGATACCTTTAACGTCAAAGGTTTCCTCGCCCGTTAGCTTCAGCGTTAGGCGGCTATCGCCATCTTTGAACTGAAGCGGCATAACGCCCATACCGACAAGGTTAGAACGGTGAATACGCTCAAAGCTTTCCGCTACCACAGCTTTTACACCCAGCAAGATCGTGCCCTTGGCGGCCCAGTCACGAGAAGAGCCCGTACCATATTCCTTACCACCAATAACAACCAGCGGCGTGCCCTCATCCTGATACTTCATGGAGGCATCATAGATGGACATGTCTTCACCGCTTGGGATGTGCTTGGTATAGCCACCTTCCGTACCCGGCACCATTTCGTTTTTAATGCGGATGTTGGCGAAGGTGCCGCGCATCATAACCTGGTGATTACCGCGGCGAGAGCCATAAGAGTTGAAATCAACTGGGCGCACATCATTATCCGTTAGATATACACCAGCAGGATGATCCTTTTTAAACGCGCCAGCGGGCGAGATGTGATCCGTCGTAACAGAGTCCCCAAGGATCGCCAACGCATAAGCGCCCTTAATGTCTTCACCGCTATCGGGATCCATATTCATATTGGAGAAATATGGCGGATTTTGAATGTAGGTTGAGCTATCTTTCCAACCGTATGTTTCACTGCCCCCGCCGCCAATAGCCTGCCATTGCTCTGGCCCCTTAAATACATCGGCGTAGCGCGAAGTGAACATTTCGGATGTTAGACAGTCTCGCACCGTGTCTTCGATTTCTTTATTGGTTGGCCAAATGTCTTTCATGAACACATCATTACCATCTTTATCTTGCCCTAAGGGCTGATTATACAAATCAATACGCATAGAACCAGCAAGCGCGTAGGCCACAACCAATGGCGGAGAAGCCAAATAATTGGATTTCACGTGCGGCGAGATGCGGCCCTCAAAGTTTCGGTTACCAGATAGCACAGAGGTCACGTTAAGGTCACCCTGCTCCACTGCAGCGCCAATTGGACCGGGCAGCGGGCCGGAGTTACCGATACATGTGGTGCAACCATAACCGACCGTATTAAAGCCCAGCGCATTTAGATCCTCACTAAGACCAGCCTTATCCAAATAATCAGTTACAACTTGTGACCCAGGCGCGAGTGATGTTTTTACCCATGGCTTTACAGTCAGGCCAAGCGCATGCGCCTTACGCGCCACAAGGCCAGCAGCGACCATAACGGCGGGGTTAGAAGTGTTTGTACAGCTGGTGATCGCGGCAATAACAACATCACCATTGGCGACTTCATAATCCGCACCCTCAACGGCAACAGATGTTTCAGCGGGTTCTAAAGTTGCAAAAGCGCTCTTTGCATCACTAAGCGCGATGCGGTCTTGCGGACGTTTAGGGCCGGAAATTGAAGGCTCAATATCATTTAGATCTAGTTCTAGCGTTGTGGTGAATTCAGGGTCAGCCGTGTTTGCATCGCGCCACATGCCCTGTTCCTTCGCATAGCTTTCCACCAATTTCACGCGGTGTTCGTCACGTCCAGTGAAGCGCAAGTAATTGAGGGTTTCATCATCAATTGGGAAGAAGCCACATGTTGCGCCATATTCAGGCGCCATGTTTGCAATCGTTGCCTGGTCAGCTAGCGTCAAATTATCAAGACCGGGGCCGTAAAATTCAACGAATTTACCAACCACGCCTAATTCACGGAGCATTTGAACAACACGCAGAACAAGGTCAGTCGCCGTTGTGCCTTCTTTCATTTCGCCGCTAATTTTAAAGCCCACAACTTCGGGGATAAGCATTGAGATAGGCTGTCCTAGCATTGCGGCCTCTGCCTCAATACCGCCCACGCCCCAACCAAGAACAGCAAGGCCATTCACCATGGTGGTGTGAGAGTCTGTGCCAACCAGCGTGTCTGGATAAGCGACTTGATTACCGGGATTTTTCTTATCTTCCGCAACCCAAACCGTTTGGGCGAGATATTCTAAGTTCACCTGATGACAGATACCTGTGCCCGGGGGCACAACGCGGAAATTTTCAAAGGAGTCTTGCCCCCATTTAAGGAACTCATAGCGCTCCCCATTTCTAACGAATTCTTTTTCAACATTGGCCTGAAACGCGCTTGGCGTTCCATATTCATCCACCATAACGGAGTGATCAATAACCAAATCAACGGGCACAAGCGGGTTAATATCCTGCGCTTCGCCGCCT